>JAGVFD010000183.1 GCA_020057805.1 Sideroxydans sp.
GTCAGCGTGGTGGCATCGGCCATCACAAAAGGCACATTGAGCAGGCGCGCCAACGTTTGCGCCAGCAACGTTTTGCCTGATCCGGTGGGACCAACTAACAAAATGTTGCTCTTGGATAACTCTACCCCATCATCTTTTTGATGCTTTAGACGCTTGTAATGGTTATAGACCGCGACCGACAAAATTTTCTTCGCTTGGCGTTGCCCAATGACGTAATCATCAAGGCGTGCACAAATTTCATGGGGAACAGGCAAGTCATTTTTGGTGACTTTCTCGCCGCCCAATGCGGCGGCTTGCGTTTCTTCTTTGATGATGTCATTACACAATGCAATGCACTCATCACAAACGAACACGGAAGGCCCAGCAATGAGTTTCTTTACTTCGTGCTGACTCTTGCCGCAAAAAGAGCAATACAGCAACTTGTCACCCTTACTCTTTTCAATTGTCATTTTTATCTCCGCTCGAAAATGATGGCATTAACGTGAAACTCGCGTAGCGATTCGTTTGCTCTTTCTCCCGCTTGTGGGGGAGAGTTGGATAGGGGGAAACGGACATGGCGAGTTTCATTATTAGGGGAATGGCAGTTTGCCATGCCCATTAGGTTCTCTTATCTAACACTTTATCAATCAAACCATAAGCTAGCGCTGCTTGAGCAGGCAGGAAGTTGTCACGCTCACTATCGCGCGCAATTTCTTCTACCGTACGCCCTGTGTGGTGCGCCATCAATGTGTAAAGCTGTTCACGCAGACTCAAAATATATTTCGCATGAATCTCAATATCTGTCGCCTGACCTTGGAAACCGCCCAGTGGTTGATGAATCATCACGGTGGAGTTAGGCAAAGCAAAACGTTTGCCTTTAGCGCCCGCTTGCAACAAAAAAGCACCCATCGAAGCTGCCATGCCAATACAGAGCGTAGAAACTTCTGGCTTGATAAATTGCATGGTGTCGTAAATCGCCATACCCGCAGAAATCGAACCACCAGGTGAATTGATGTAGAGGTGAATATCCTTATCCGGGTTTTCCGACTCTAAAAACAACAACTGCGCCACCACCAGATTTGCAACTTGATCGTTGATAGGGCCAACCAAAAAGATGACGCGCTCTTTCAATAAGCGCGAAAAAATGTCGTAGGCACGCTCGCCGCGACCACTGGTCTCAACCACCATCGGCACGAGTCCCGAATCTTGTGGCTCAATCAACTTACCTGTCGCGTTAAGAAACATGACTCAATCCCCCATCAATTCATTTAGCGCCAAAGTTTGGTCGGTCACTTTCGCGCCTGCCATCACCCATGCCACTACATTTTCTTCCAGCACCAAGTTTTCCACTTCACGCATACGATTTGCATCGGCGCGATACCAGTTACGCACTTCTTGTGGGCGCTCAAAACTCAAAGCATATTCTTCGATAAGTGCAGTCACTTGATCAGGCTTCGCAGCCAGCTCATGCTTTTTCACCAGTTCGGACAAAATCAGCCCCAGCTTGACACGTTTCGTGGCGCGCTCAGCAAACATGTCGATGGGCAACTTCATCCCTTTAGGAATCTTCATGCCGCGCTCACCCATATCGTGCAGGGTTTGCTCCATCAAGCGTTGAGACTCACTATCCAACAATGCTTTCGGCACATCCAATTGCGACACTTTCAGCAACACTTCCATCGCATTGTCTTTGTTACGCACCTTGATACGACGCTGCGCTTCACGACCAATGTTGTCGCGAATTTCTTGCTTCAATTTTTCCACATCACCATCCACCACACCCATTGCCTTGGCGAACTCCGCATTCACTTCAGGCAGGATAGGTTCTTCTACGTCATGCACAGTGAGCGTGAAGGTGACTTCCTTACCCGCCACATCCTTGCCGTGATAATCCGCAGGAAAAGTCATTTCAAATGCTTTCACTTCACCCGTTTTCATCCCCACGACAGCCGCTTCAAACTCTGGCAGCATGCGGCCAGCACCAGGCACAACAGTAAAGTCTTTGGCTTCGCCGCCTTCAAACTTAACGCCATTCAACGTACCAACGAAATCTAATTTCACTTGGTCATCTTTTTGCGCAGCGCGTGTAGTGGACTTAAATTCAGCACGTTGCTTGCGCAGCGTATTGAGCGTGTCTGCTACATCCGCATCACTCAACGTGAAAATAGCACGGGTCACGCTTTCGCCACTGACTGCGCCAATCACCACCTCAGGATAAACTTCAAAAGTCGCACTAAATTCAATTTCAGGCGCATTCAAATCAGCCGTTTTAATTTCAAATTGAGGATAGCCCGCCACTTGCAATTTGTTGGTCATCGCAGCTTCCGCAAACGAACGCTGCAAGGAATCGCCCAACACTTCTTGCTGTACCGACTGTCCATATTGTTGCTCCAAAACTTTGAAGGGCACTTTGCCAGGACGGAAGCCATGCACTTTGGCCGTACGCCCCAAACGCTTGAGACGGCTTTCCACTTCAGTGCGAATCATCGTTTGTGGGATAACAGCGTTCAAACGACGTTGCAAGCCAGATAAAGTTTCTACTGTGGACATAACAATACTTCCTTAATTAAAGAGTGGAATAACAAAAAACCGGATGCCAAATGATACCTGAAAGGCGGCGCGACGACCCGCCGCCCCCTAATCCTGATGTGCCTTTACAGGCTGCAAGTGCCACACATCGCGGTTGTAATCCTGAATCGTGCGATCGCTGGAGAACTTGCCGCTAGTGGCCGTGTTGATAATGCTCATACGCGTCCAATTTTCTTGATCTTGATACGCCGCATCCACACGCTTCTGCGCATCCACATAGTCACGGAAGTCAGCCAGCGTCAGCCACGGATCATGCGGATTGAGGATAGATTGCAAGATGGGCTCAAACAAACCGGGTTCAAACAAATTGAAATGATTGCTTCTGAGTAATTGCACCACCCGTTTCAAATCTTCATCCGCATTCACAATCGCAGTGGGATTGTAGCGACCGCGCGTGGCCTCCACTTGATCCGCCGTCAAACCGAACAAGAAGAAATTATCTTCACCCGCTTCTTCACGAATTTCAATGTTGGCGCCATCTAAAGTGCCAATGGTCAAGGCGCCATTCATCATAAACTTCATGTTGCCGGTACCCGAAGCCTCTTTCCCCGCCGTGGAAATTTGCTCGGACAAATTGGCCGCAGGCGCAATAATTTCCATAGCTGTCACGCGATAGTCCGGCAGGAACACCAGCTGTAATAAACCTTTAGTGGCGGGATCTTGGTTAATAATGTCCGCGACCGCAGTCACTAAACGAATGGTGCGTTTTGCCATCACGTAACCTGGCGCTGCCTTGCCGCCGATAAGCACACAACGCGGTGTCCAGTTGGCTGTATCGCCGCGTTTGATGCGGTCATACAGGTGAATCACGTGCAGCACATTGAGCAACTGGCGCTTGTATTCATGGATGCGCTTAACTTGCACATCGAACAAGGCATTCACATCAAATTGCACGCCGCAATCACGTTGCACCAAAGCCGCCAAACGCTGCTTGTTGCCTTGCTTAATGGCGTGCCATTTCGCGCGGAAGGCTTTGTTATCTGCAAACTTTGTGAGTCCTTGCAACTTGGACAAGTCAGTCCGCCAATCCGCACCAATAGTGTTGTCAATCAATGCGCTCAAGGCAGGATTACTGGAGGCCATCCAACGACGCGGTGTTACGCCGTTAGTCTTGTTGTTAAATTTCTTCGGCCACATCTCATAAAAATCATGAAACAGATGTTGTTGCAGCAAATCAGAATGCAGCTGCGCCACGCCATTCACCGAATGACACGCCACCACCGCCAAATACGCCATGCGCACATGCGGCTCATGGCCTTCTTCAATGATAGACATACGACGTGAACGCGCCACATCGCCCGGCCAACGCAAGGCCACTTCAGCCAAATAGCGCGCATTGATTTCGTAAATAATCTCTAACAAGCGCGGCAGCAAACGACCAAACATATTCACTGACCATTTTTCCAATGCTTCTGGCAACAACGTGTGGTTGGTGTAAGCCATGGTGTTGCAGGTGATTTTCCACGCCGCATCCCAGCCCAGCCCTTGCTCATCCATGAGCAAGCGCATCAATTCGGCGACCGAGCAGGTGGGGTGAGTGTCATTTAATTGGAACGCATTTTTTTCAGCGAACTGCGAAAAATCTTTACCATGCTTGCCCACCCAGCGGCGCAACACATCCTGCAAACTAGCCGATGCCAATAGATACTGCTGGCGCAAGCGCAACTCTTTACCGTTTTCGCTGGCGTCATTGGGATACAACACAAGGGTAATTTGCTCGGCGGCATTTTTAGCTGCCACCGCTTCGGTGTAACTCCCCGCGTTAAATTCTTCCAGATTGAATTCGTCCGTCGCGGTGGATTTCCATAGACGTAAGGTATTTACCGTGCCATTGCGATAGCCAGGAATCGGCATATCGAAAGGAATCGCCAGCACATCTTGCGTATCCACCCAACGCGCATTGAGCTTGCCGTTGTTGTCCTTGATGAGTTCGCTACGACCGCCAAATTTAATGCGCACGGCTAATTCAGAACGCTCCACTTCCCACGGATTGCCATTGCGCAACCAATGATCAGGGTCTTCCAACTGACTACCGTTTTCCACGCGCTGGCGGAACATGCCGTACTCATAGCGTAAGCCATA
>JAGVFD010000003.1 GCA_020057805.1 Sideroxydans sp.
CCAGAAGGAAACATTCTTTGATCTCGAACCTGTAGCGGTTGGGCAAGAAAGCGTTGTCCTGCGCACGCATGAGTATTGGGTGAGGATTGGATTGTGCTTGGCCACCAGTTGGTGCATCGACACCACCTAACAGCGCCACACGAACGAATGTTCCTGCCGGTATGTAACCCAAATTAGTGTCTTGAGCCTCTTCCGTTGGAGCTGGCGCAGCGGCGCTTACCTCGAAGGATGCAATACCGGGTTCTTTAGCAGGCTCAGGCTCGATCAAAATCGACGACGGTATCTGCTCGATTGGTTGTTGTTGCTGTGCCATAGGTTGCAATGGGGGGAGCGATGGCAAAATTGTCTCTGCCTGAGCTACGCCAGATTTTGGCCCCATGTCTTTCATCTGATCCCTCAAGCCTTGGATCACATCATTCATCTGCTTCATTTGAGCCGACGACTGCTCCATCCATACGTCTTTAGGGTTGGCAGCAGAACCTGGGGTTGCAATGTTGGTTGCCTCCTGCTCTGTAGATGCCGTTTGCATCGTTGGTGCAGGATCTCCCATGAGTGAGGCCGAGACCGATGCGAGGATCAATATCACGCCACCTACACCACCCAAAAGAAGGTACTGGCGATTCTTTGGTGTCATCGAGGAAAGTTTATCTGAGATGGCCATTACTCGACCTCGCTCACGATGAAGATGCGGGTTGATTGCCCTGCTTCTAAAGTAGAGCTTTCAATCGTGACTGACTGCACACCATTACGATAGAACTCCCGTTCATCCATGATGATTTGGTTGTCAGATATGTTTGTCAGAATGTAGGTTTCACCACGAATCCCACGGAGTTCAACTACTTTGACCAACTCGAATCTAGTACCCTTCCAAAGCGGGATCGTGTCATGCTTGCTGTCGCCATCGCCATTAAAGAGCGCAATGGTGGTGTTGAGAATGTCATCGTTGCGCGGCTCATTTTTTTTGCTCATCAAAAGAGATGAGACACTCGAAACGCCACGCCCTTTAACGATGATTGTTTCTGCTGGCACATCCTCGACTTTGAGAAGCAACTTGTGATGCTGCCCTTCTTCGTCTGTGATGTATGCGCTCATCATGGGCTTGTCGGATATTGGCTTAATCCACGCAGCGCCAGTGTCTGGTTCTGGCTTTACCGTGAACAACCCCTCTGCGCCATATATGCGACGAATCTTTCGACCATCAACAGTGACCAAATTCGGTTCGTGCCGTGAGACTACGGCAGTCGTTGATTCTGTTGGCGAGCCTTGATAGATAACCTGAGCCGCTTGGCTCTGGATGCTATTGAGCAGTAGCGCCGATACCAAAAATATCTTTTTCATTTGTTTCCTTGAACTCATTAACAAAAAGTTTTCCATTGATGTTTTGGAACGCAATCACATAGACAACAGGCATATTTGAAATACGTTTGTCTTGGACGAAAGTTGCAAGATCGCCAAAGATGGCTACGCGCATAAGCTTTTCATCAGCTTTCAAAGACTGCGCGGTGAACATTGTTGATGCAGAATTCTTTTCCATGAACTCTAATCTGGAAGTCATTTCTGCCGCGAGTTGGGCAGACTTTTGCGGACTTGCGTATTGAAGAAATAATTTCTTCTGGTACTCCCCCGTCGCCTTGGTTGCGGTCAATGCAAGACCTGCGTACCAGTAAGCCATCTGCTCAAGATAGCTCTTCGATACCCCGTCAGCCGAAACCCAAAAACTCTTTTCGATGTTTGGTGGCGTGACGATGGTTTTTTCCATTCCTAGCGTGCGCGAGATCAATAATCCTTCCACTAGACAAAGCACGAGTAATCCACCCACTACGAGTCGAAGGAATGAGATTTCAGCCGCTTTCTTTTTATGTGTTGAATTGATGTGTTCTGGTGTCATGGTTAGCCTAAGAAATATCGACAATCGGACGGCGGTGTTATTTGTGTCTTGATAGAAATGGAGCTTGGCAACCACCAGTACATCAGGTGAGCAGCAAATTTTTGATGCTTACCAGACTTCAGTTTCCCGTAGAGATATGCAGCCAACCCACCACCAAACAAACCAGTCAGCATCATTCCCAACGACACGCCAAGCCCCACAATTAACACGGCAACAATGAATTGATCGGCCTCCCACAAGAAGAACTTTTCCTGTTGATCTAACGTTCGCGGGATGTAACCAATATTCATTTGTTGTACCTCGCTTACGCTTTAGGAGAATCTGTGCTGGTTGTCGCTGCCGTGCGTTCCATGAACGTCTTGAGGAGCCAACCAATACCAATCCCAGTTGAGATGCCTGTGAGGTTTGCGATAAATGCGGTCATGTCTGTCACTGTTGAGCCAGGCATGAACAAACCAAGCGCGATGAAGATGCCAGCGATGATGAGGTTTTTGATGAATTGTTTATTTTGTGTATTTGAAAGCATTTAATTCTCCAATTTTGTGTAAGTCCCGCCAGCCATAACATCCTTGACCGGCGGGTTGACCATTAGATCGTTGCTGTCAAAAGGCCGTTCACAACGCCCGGCAGGTAAGCCAAGAACACGGCGAAGCCAATGCCTGCGAGGATTGGCATTGGGCTACCTTTGCCGAGCGACATCAGCGCACCGATGACCACAGCGGCGATAGAGATGGCACGAGCTGCATAGCCTGTTGCGATACCCATGATCCAGTTGTACAGCGCCAAGAACTCGGTACCGGTCGTACCAGCGAAAGCGGAGATTGGAGCGAGCATTGACACTGCCAAGAGCAGTTGCAGTTTTTGTTGATGGAGTTGCTTGATTTTCATTTTTGATTCCTTTGTGAAGTTAATAATGTTGTCCTACTCGAAATATGTTTTCATCCCCGCATTGATGTCCTCCTTATCAATCTAGTGGTGCGAAGTAATTGAGACTCTTCGCATCGCTTTAAGCGTCAGTTCTCGTTTGTTGTATGGGGCTACGCGGCAGCATTCTTCTTTTGCCGAGATTGTGATCTGCGCATTCACGCCATGCGCTTTAAGCCACGTCTCAACATACAAAGCGCGTTTGTAGGCCAGCTTGCGATTGAAATTCTTTGTGCCGATGTCGTCTGTTTTGCCCACCAACTCAATCTGAGTGGCCTCACGCAGATCAACGCTATTAACGAATCTGCGAAGCTCTTTTTTGCCTTCCTTGTTTGGCTTGCTCATGCCGAAGTCGAAGTAAATATCGAATGTCGGAATTGCGATTGGTGTCTCAATAACTACCTGCTGTGGTTGAGGTTCTGGTTGGGAAACTGGCTGTGCCAACGGAATCGGCACGGCCTTTTTCATCAACTCATACACAAGAGTTTCGGCTGGCACGGAGTCATCAAGCTCTTTCGGCGTTGGAACTGGGCAGTTCTCGCGGCAGACCTTGTACTTGCCATCCAGATACCCGATGTTTGGCTGGACTCTCTCATCAGCTATGTTGTCCAAATGACTTCTGCAACCCGTGAACGAGGCACTGGCTACAACAATGAGTAATGAAAGGGATGTGCGATGTCCTATCAATTGTGTTCCCCTATTTTTCTGGTTGGTGCGCGTAATGCAGCGGCCACTTTGCGTGTGTAGATCGCAGCTTTAATTGGATTGCGCGCGTTGTATGCGCCGACAGCTTTCCATCCGTAACCCATGCGCGAAATGTTGCTTGCTAGGATCCATGCCCCAATGTAAGTGTTGGTGCATGCGTTCTTCAGATGTGCCTTGGTAATCCCATATTTGGCGAGCTTTGGTAGCCAATAGGAGTTGATTTGCATGTGCCCAATATCGGTTGAACCATTCGTATTTGTGTTGGTGGCCGAATTGTTTCCGCGAGACTCAACGTGAGAAATTGCTCTCAATAGTTCTTCAGGTACACCATAGTGCGATGATGCTTCCTTGAAGCATTTAGCATCACCGGCATCAGCTAGTGCGCTGAAGGACATCAACAGGCCAACCAATATGCAGATGGGTGCGTGCATCATTGAGCAGCCTCAAGTGGCTTTTGGTCTTGCGTCCCACAGTAAGGACAGCAATCGGTTTTCTTTGTTTGCTTGGTGTCGAGTAAAAAGCCCGCCTTGCAATTTTTGCAGCAGCCCCACGAAATCAATCCTGTTTTGACATCCCTAACCGCGTACCACGCTGCATTGATGTCGATAGCTGTTGGCCCCTCAGAGAAAAGTCGCGCAGCCTCCCAAGCGACCATAAATGCGTCAACAGGCGATTTGTGTTCTTTCTCGGTGCTCAAATAAACAGATACAACAGTCGCGAGAGCCATCGGTGATTGACCGCTCTTGATATAGGCGATGGTGTCTGTTCTCGCTTTTCTGGGAGGCATCAAATCTGCATGTTGTGCGCTCCATAACTCACGCAACAACCGCCACGAAATGCCAGTGATCGAATGAACAAGCGCAATGCGCATTCCGTCCCGAATCAGGGATGCGGCATGGGATTGGGTTTTGTGGATTGTGTATTCGTTAAGCATGTGACGCAGTTTGAGAAACGAGCACGTTTGTCATATATGCTTTGCGGCGTGAACCGTGCGGCAACTCTTGAACACGCTCAAAGTTGACTTCGTTCATGTTCATGTGAAAGCACGGTGCAATCATGTCTTCGGCAAGCTGGTCGATCTCTTCCAGAGTCATGCCTCTAACCTTGAGTGTCAGCCAGCCAGGAACACTTGCTGACAGTAATGGATGCTTGGTAGTCGCCATTTGCTGCACGAGCAGGAGATAGCGCCGATTGAGGGTAACGATGTCTTTTTGGAGTGGATTAGTGGAACTCATTTCGCATGTCCTTCCGTCATCTGTTTGCTTAGGAATTCTCTGGTGCGTGCTGGCAGGTGCTTCATTGCCTCTTCAGAGGGGAGTTGCTTGTCCTTCAAAGCGCGATTCATTTCATCGTCATGTTTGGCTTGCTTCTCGCGTGCCGCACGTTGCTGTGCGACGACGATGCCTCTCTCGGGGATGAATGTGCCGTTCAGTGCGCGTTCAGCCATGCCGCGCAGGTAGCCAACAGGGTTGTCGATCGTTCTATGCAGTCTCGCGCCAGTTAGCTCATCGAGGATTGATTGCCATTGAGGTTCAGTGACACCACTGGCAACCAGTGCAGCTTGGATGGCATCGCGTTCGGTTTGGGGGGTGTTGGTTGGGAAAATTAAATCTGGTATCACCACCACCACCACCGGTTTTGCCTCTGGGGAGGAGGAGTTAGTGGTGGTGGTGATACCAGATACAAGATACCCGTTACCGCCAGACCCATCCCCTCCCCCATCTCTAGGGGCATGTGATGGGGCATCAGAACCCTTCTGTTGATGGGTTTGAGTATTCCCTGATGAGGCATCAGGTGCGGCATCTGATGGGGCATGCGATGGGGCATCTAATGCCCCATGGGTGGGATATGGATACCCCATCGCCGAGGTATTGATCCCGACCGCTTCCAAGCTCTTACCGAACTCAATCAGCCATTCGGTTGGAATTGCCGCGCATTGTTTTTTTGCATGGGAAATCAGTTTGGAGTTTGGGTTAAGCGCAACTCCGGGCGAATTGTGTTTCCACCAGATCTTCACCCACACCCAGCCGATGTCATTGAACTCCATCAACTCCTTCGCTTTAAGCCGTCTTACAACGACTAGAAGCTGGTCTTTTGTCCAACCCATTTCTGCTGCCGCGATCATCCATACAACCTGATAGCAGCCGATGATGTTCGAGGATGGAGAGGTGAGGAAGTAAAGCAATGTTGCTTTGTCTTCCTGACTTAAATCGGAAATGTCGGGGTCGCGCCAGAAAAAATCGCTGATGGTTCTCTGCCTCATCGAATATTCTCCGAAGGTGAGGCAATCAGAACCCAGTTAGCCGATCTGTTGTAATCTTGATGGTGTTGGACGCTCTTGGACTTTTGAGCGGCCTTGAAGAGGTGAACGCGCAGCAGTGTCGCTGTCTGGGGCACCCATACCCCGCGCAGCAACTCAGGTAACGTGTCAAGGAGACACCTAAAAATACCGTCCCCTGATTTGCGCGCGTTCATTTGAATTTTACAACTACTCATGATTTTTCCTTGAGTGGTTGTATTGGAGATACAGATTCTTTTGATTCCACCATGAGTTCTGGCCAAATAACTGCCCAATCATCCGGCCTCAGATCTTTACGAGTTACTTGCCCATTTGTGGCTTTCTCGATTGAGACGCAACGTTCCGTAGAAACTGGACGAGTTTTATTAACCCACTGGGAAATCATTCCAAGACTTACTCCGACTGCGGCTGCAAGCTCGGTTCTTGGGTTTTTCTCTAGATATTCAGGTAAGTTCATGCGGCAATAGTAGCAAAGCTATTTTAATAGCGCAATAGCTTTGCTATTTGTTGCGACCGACTTAATACAACATAGTGCTGTAAATGGATATAAACAAACTAGAGAGGTGGCAAATTGAGGATGCTTCTAGGCTAAAGCAGATATTTGAACGCTCAGAATATACTCAAGAAGCATTCGGCATCGAGTTCGACATCGGCAATCAGGCGATGGTCGGACAATATTTAAATGCTAAACGCCCTCTAAATCTTGCGGCTGTTGGTAAATTTGCATATGGACTTAAAGTAACGATAGATGAGATAAGCCCTAACCTGGCCGCACAGATCAGATCTCTAAGTACATTACTAACCCATGAAGATGAAGGGTATAAGCCCGTAAGTAAGCGAGCTGAGGCCGCCGCTCGAATTGTTGATGCAATGCCATCCGCGCAGCAGGATAAAGCCATTAAAATCGTTACTGCACTTGCTGAACCAGAAGGCAACGGTGGCGAAGCACCCAAACACGCATCGCAGTAACGTCTCACATATCCAAATCCAGCTTTCTTTCAGCTTTTAGCCAAAGCCGATGCCGTTCTGCGCCTCGCAAAATAAAAAACCCCTCTGATATGCCGCAAATAATAGCATTGCTGTTGCTCTTTCTAACTAGCTTTGCTATTCTTTACTCACCTTCAAATTCAACGTGGTGGTAGATATGGCATCCTCGATTGATTGGCGTTCAATACAACTTATCAACAAAAAAACATTGCTTGGCCTAATTCCATTATCAGAGAAATCCATCTACAACATGGAGAAACGTGGCGATTTCCCTAAAAGGATTGCACTTACTAGCCGCAATGTTGCTTGGGACTTGAAAGAAGTTACTGCATGGGTGGAGAGTCGAAAGTCGTCCGGCGCTCAAGCAGTCAGGCCAGGACAAACGGTTATTGTTTCTTAATCGTCCAGCCA
>JAGVFD010000054.1 GCA_020057805.1 Sideroxydans sp.
CTTGTCGAGACGGAAGGCGGAAAGGGCAGATTTACCAATCGAGGTGAGGTGCATAACTCAGTCACTTTAGGGCAATTAGAACGGGCGCAGATTATAATGCAGGGCAACCCTACCCACTCATGGAAAACGTCATGGCTCGCCCACTCCTCACCTCGATTACCCAAAAGCAAGTCGCCGCCTTCCTCAAACCCCGCCCCGCCGACAGCCATAAAGGCTTGTTTGGCACAGTCACCGTTATCGGCGGCGCTAACGGTATGGCAGGTGCAGCTTTGCTAGCAGGCCGCGCGGCGCTAAAGATGGGCGCAGGCTGCGTACACGTTGGGCTGCTGGCGGATAACTCACCTGTGGTGGATGTGAATATGCCGGAACTAATGCTGCATTCGGCGGCGGATGCGTTGAAGCGACTCCCTCACCCTGCCCTCTCACGCGGAGAGAAGGTTCAAGCGCCTGCGGCAGAGGGAAAAGAGAAAGCTCCCGCTGGGAGAGGGCTGGGTAATGTCATCGTCATTGGCTGCGGTCTAGGCCAAAGCCTTGCCGCACAAAAACTCCTGTACGACGCGATTCAACTCGACACTCCTTTGGTTTTAGATGCCGATGCGCTCAACCTCATCGCCCTGCGACCTGACCTGCGCGGCATGCTACATGCGCGTAAAGCCGCGGCCGTGTTCACGCCTCACCCCGGTGAAGCCGCACGTTTATTGGCTTGTAGCACCGAAGAGGTGCAAAAAGATAGGCCGCGCGCGACCTTGGGCTTGGTCAAAAAATTAGGAGGCAGTGTGGTATTGAAAGGCGCAGGCAGTTTATGCGCCTCACGCGATGGCAAGCTATCCCTCAATCAAACAGGCAACGCGGGCATGAGCAGTGCAGGCATGGGCGATGTATTGAGCGGCATGATTGGTGCCTTCCTTGCGCAAGGTTTAACTGCGGATGAAGCACTGTTGTTGGCGGTGTATCTGCATGGCGCGGCAGGCGATGCGCTAGCTAAACAAGCCGCGACACTGGGTATGAGCGCCACCGAAGTCACCGAGTGGGCGCGCTTTTTACTTAATCAACTGTCACCCCGCTAAAGGATTCAGCATGAATTTTTTGTACCGCTACCTTATCGTTATTGTGGCTTGTGTTGCGCTACTCATTGGCGTGCAAATTCCCAATTTGGTCGACCAGTATCAAAAACGCGTGGATGCCCATTTGCGCGAAGTGCTAGTGAACATTCAACCGTTCCAAGAAATCGCCAATAAATACTTTGCGGGCGACATGTCCAAGCTGGTGGAGATGCATCGCAGTAGCGCCGAAAAACCTTTTCAAGAAGAAGGCGCAGCCATCGAACAAATGCTGCAACGCAAGCTACGTTTTGAAAACGAGTTAGCTACATTAAATGCCAGTCTGCCGCGACAAGTCATTCACGTGCTACTCCAAGGCGACAGCGAGATACTGTCCGAGGTGCGCAGCCAATACACCTATGCCGTGCCACTCAACCAAGATGCGCTCATCTTTGGTGCGGCGGGGGCGCTCATTATTTTGATAGCGGTCGAGTTGTTGTTTGCTTTGCTACGCCGTCTATTTTTCAAACGCAGCCCCACTCCCTCTCACTAAATTTATGAGCTTCTCTATCGACATCAGCGAAGAAGCGGGCGTCCGCTATCTTCATTTCGGCACACGTTGGATTCAGGGTGCGATGCGTATCGCACGGCCTTGGAATCTGGAGTTGGAATACACCAAGGAGATGATGGCGAGTCTGCTGTTACGCGACGACAAACACTTTCCGCGCAAGGTGCTGCTCATCGGCCTTGGATGCGCGTCGCTTACCAAGTTTATCTACCGCAACCTGCCACTGGCACACATCACCGTGGTCGAGATTGAGCCGCTGGTGGTGGCAGCGGCGAAGACTTATTTCAAATTACCAGAAGACGATAAACGCATCCATATCGTCATCGGTGATGGCGCGAAATATGTGGTGGAGACACAAAAACAGTTCGACCTCATCTTGGTGGATGGCTTTAACCATCACGCGCATCCAGGAGACTTGAACACGCTGCCTTTCTACCAAGTGTGCCGCACACGATTAACTAATCAAGGTGTGTTAGGGGTGAACTTGATTGGCTTAAGTCGCGGCGTGCTAGGCGGCTTTGCTTATATCGCACAAGCGTTTGATGACCGTGCGCTGATGTTTCCCTCGTGCGACAGCGGCAACGTGATTGCCTTTGCAACGGCAGGCGATGAAATCAATATCCACCTGGAAGACATGCGAGAAAACGCCGTCGCACTCAAAGAAAAAACAGGATTAAATTTATTGCCTACCGTCACGCGGCTGATGCAAGCGCAAACCTGTTTAGGCGACATAATGAAGATTTAGTAAAAACTCAATAGAAATAAGGCGGTTGCGTGTAAAATCCGCGCCTCAAGCAAGGTGAAATGCGCAATGTGCGTCTTCTTGCTCACATATTGAAATGTTAATTTTGAAAGGTAGTGCATCATGGCAACAACAAAAACACCCGCAGCAACTCCTAAAAAACCCGCTGCAAAAGTAACCAAAACCAGCACGGTAAAAAAGACAGCCACTGCTCCCGCAGAAAAGAAAGTCGCCGCCCCTAAAGTGACCGCTAAAGCCACTACTAGCAAGGCCGCAACCACTCCTAAAGCCGTCGCCAAACCTGCTGTAAAAAAGGCCGCAGCCAGCGCTGAAAAAGCCGTCGCACCTAAAGTCGCTGCCGTTAAAAAAGTAGCGGTGAAGAAAGCCGTGACGAAAAAATCATCCCCTGCCCCAAGCGCTGAAGAACGCTATCGCATGGTGCAAGATGCCGCTTACTACTTGGCTGAAAAAAACAACTTCAAGAGCAGTGCGATGAGTTATTGGATTGCCGCAGAACGCGAAATCAACGAATTTTTGTCGGGCAAGTAAGTTACCCCAACTGACCAGCAGGCCTGCTGGTCAGTTGCCTGTTACACCAAATTCAACCGCGTAACTCACATAGGTGAGCTTTAGTTTCTCTGCGTTAATCGCAGCGAGGAGTGCTTCTGCTTGCGCAGCATTCACCACGAACTCAACTTGCACAGGCAACTCGCCACCCAATTCAAAAAATAGTTCTGAATGCAAATGTCCGTGCTTGCCAAAACCTGCAATAGCACGAAATACTGAACCGCCGGGTAGGCCGAGTTGTTTGGCCTTCTCTAATAACCATTCAGATAAAAGTTTGCTGTGATGGCGCTGATTTTCAGTCACGTAAAATTTCAGATAGACACCTTGCATATCACCCTCCTGACTGTAACCACTTGAACGTCTGTATGCCGAGCACCGTCATCAATAATGAGCCTCCCAAGTGCGCCGCGATGATGGCGCTTCCCCACGCATATTGACCACGCATCAAGAGGGTGACGGTCTCTGCCGAGAAGGTGGAGAAGGTGGTCAGCCCACCTAAAAATCCGGTGATGATGAACAAACGCCACTCGGGCGAAACGCTAGGATTTTGCATAAAAAACGCAATTGCCAAGCCAATTAAATAGCCCCCCACCAAATTGGCGGTGAGCGTACCCAAGGGCAATTCCGCCACCGTGGGATTGAGCCACAGCCCCAATCCCCAGCGTAACCATGCCCCTAATGCAGCACCGATTCCAATGGCGAGAAAGGCGTAGAACATCATCGTAAATTGGCGTTAAACCACTTCGCCCCACAAATCATGCTCATCCGAATCGGTGATTTTGACCATCACAAATTCGCCCACTTCCAACTGTTCATCGTCGATGTACACCACGCCATCAATTTCAGGCGCATCCGCAGCGGTGCGGCCAATGGAGCCATCATCGTCCACATCGTCAATCAACACTTGAATAATCGTGCCGACTTTTTTCGCCAATTTTTCCGCGCTGATTTCTTCTTGCAGATACATCAAACGTGCCAACCTGTCTTCCTGTACTTCGGGGTCGATATGCTCGCCCAAGCCATTCGCCACTGCGCCTTCGACAGGTGAGTATTTGAATGCGCCCACGCGATCTAGCTGTGCAGCTTCGATAAAGTCGAGCAACTCTTCAAACTCTTCTTCCGTCTCGCCGGGAAAACCCACGATGAAGGTGCTACGTATCGTCAGGTTGGGGCATATCTCGCGCCAACCTTGAATGCGTTGCAGCATATTCTCGCTGCTGGCAGGACGGCGCATCGCTTTGAGAATACGTGCATTAGCATGTTGGAATGGAATGTCGAGGTAGGGTAGAACTTTTCCTTCCGCCATCAACGGGATGACCTCATCCACACTTTCGTACGGATAGACGTAGTGCAGACGTGTCCATACGCCCAGACTACCCAGCGCGCCCGCCAAATCTGTCATACGTGTTTTAAGTGGGCGACCATCCCAAAATCCTGTGCGGTATTTCACGTCAACGCCGTAAGCAGAAGTATCTTGCGAAATCACCAGCAATTCTTTCACGCCCGACGCCACCAACTTCTCCGCTTCAGCCATCACCTCATGCACAGGCCGGCTCACCAGATCGCCACGTAATGCAGGAATAATGCAGAAGGTGCAGCGGTGATTACAGCCCTCGGAAATTTTCAAATACGCAAAGTGTTGCGGGGTGAGGCGCACCCCTTGTGGCGGTACTAAATCAACATAGGGGTCATGTAATTTGGGCAGGTGCAAATGCACCGCATCCATCACCGCTTCGGTCTCATGTGGGCCAGTGATGGCCAGCACCTTAGGGTGTGTCTTTTGAACGATGTCGCCCTTCGCACCCAAGCATCCGGTGACGATGACCTTGCCATTCTCTTGCAAGGCTTCACCAATCGCTTCCAACGATTCTGCCACCGCGCTGTCAATAAAGCCGCAGGTATTCACCACCACCAAATCGGCATCTTGATAACTCGGCGTGATTTCGTAACCCTCTGCGCGCATACGGGTGAGGATGTGTTCTGAATCAACCGTTGCCTTGGGACAACCGAGTGAGACGAAGCCAATTTTCGGTGCTGTTTTACTCATGATGCTTTCCTTTGTTTATGCATGCCATTCAGGCATTGTTTTGCGCAGCGATTGTTCAGCGTACTTGTCCAAGCAACATCGCCATGCCTGCGAACAGACTCAAGCGATGTGTGTTGCTACTGATTCCGGCAGAGAGCCCGGCATCGAATACCAAGCGGTTACTCCAGGCGTAACTGGATGCGAGTAACCATTGACTCTCAGGTTGCGTACCTTGACGCATTGCTCCCGACAGCTCAGCCATCACGCCCCACTTATCATTGACTGGACGAAACACCGTACCCGACCAACCATAACGATAGGCACTTTCATTCACTCCCGCCACGCCTAGCTTGGACACGTTCATGTTCACATCCAAGTTGTGACCGCGAATGTTGCGGCTATAGACACCATTCAAAATCAAATCACTTTTACCACTCCCCAAACCTGAGGCGGCCGTCGGCGCTTTGATACCGTACTCCAACCCCAAAGCCGCGAGGTCACTTACAACAAAGCGATGCTTCAGCAACAGCGTGGTATCACCCGCGCCAGAAAGTCTTGGGGTATTTGCATCGGCTTGCGAAATAAAGGCATCACCGCCCACGAGCACACCAAAATCAGGTGTGAGTGCGAATTTGGCTAGATACAGTAGATTGCTTTGCGTAGAACCATCCTTACCTTCTTGCCTGGCAACGCCCGTTTCAAAATCAATCCAACCGGGGATAGGCAATGCAGCTGAATTGGTGACGGTAGGACGATATGGGGTGACGCTGGGCTCTTCAGCGAAGGCGATATTGGCGCAACACATCAGGGAAACGACACACAGCAATGAAAAACGATTCATCTCAAACATCCCCTCAACCTACCACTAGACTGACTAGCCCCACCGTCGAGATCCCCGCGCAAATCAACAACACTTGTTGCACGGTATCGCGCATCTGTGTGCGTTTGTGTAAGCCGGGAATCAGGTCTGCGACCGCGACATAGATCATGCTGGAAGCCGCCAAGGCCAACAGGGTCGGCACCAAAAACTGCATGTCCTGCAAGATGAAGTATCCCAACACCCCGCCAACTAGCGTGGCAAAACTGGAGATCAGGTTCATCTGGAATGCGCGCAATTTGCTATAGCCAGAATGCAGCAAGATGGCGAAGTCACCCACCTCTTGAGGAATCTCGTGCGCAATGATGGCCAGTGCGGTGACGATACCTAAATTCACATCCGCCAAGAATGCCGCCGCGATGATGATGCCATCTACGAAGTTGTGGAAGGTGTCGCCGACGATCACCATCGTGCCGCTACGTCCGTGGTCATGAGCCGCAGGCTCATGCGGTTCATGCGCCTCGCAATGATCGTGGTGGCAGTGACGCCAGATAAGCACTTTTTCCAATGTGAAGAACAACAAGATACCCAGCAGCACGGTGGCGCTCACTGTCGCCGCATTCGGCGCGAGTTCGATGGCTTCCGGCAAGATGTCGAGGAACACCGCACCCAACAAGGCACCAATGGCATAACTCACCAAACCGCTGAGGTAGTTGGCACGTGCATTGAGCGCAAACAGCGCCGCCGCGATGACGCTCAAGATACCGCCCAAAAAACTAGCGAGAATGATCCAAGAAAGAATAGTCATGTCAGATGCGAAACATAAAGGGCGCGCATTGTAACTTATGCGTCCAAATTCCTATCTCGCGTCTCAGGTAAAAAGAACAGCCCCACGATGGATGCGAAGATGAGCATGCCCACGGGATACCATAAGCCCGCCAATGCATCGCCTGCATTCACTGAGATGAGTGTGACCATGAAAGGCGATAAACCGCCTATCCATCCGGCGCTGAGGTTATGTGGCAATGCGGCAGCGGTGTAGCGCGTGCGTGCCTTAAACAGTTCCGCCAACACTGCCGTCTGCGGCCCAGTGATGAGCGCCACGGCAACCACAGGAATGATGAGCAACAAGAACAGCATGGTCGTGTTCACTTGCGCCTTATCGGCTTTTTCAATCCAACCTTTTTTCTTTAGCTCGGCAGTTGTTTCATCGGGATGGAAGCCATAAATCTCGGCGCTATCGGCAATGTTCAGAGTAACGTCGATCTTGTCACCCTGAGGCTGCATGCGGTACGACACGCCGTTCTTGATGAGGAATTCTTGGATACGTTCGCAATCGTTGGCCGCCTTACGGAAAGGGCTGTAGTCACACTCATTGGCGTAGAGCGTGACGACGACTTCATTGTTGAAGCGTTCCAACTGAGGATTGCCGTAATGCTGCAGACCTTTGAACACGGGCA
>JAGVFD010000169.1 GCA_020057805.1 Sideroxydans sp.
ACATTTTTTCGCTACCGCGTCGCATCGCCGAGTAAAAACGTCCCGACAATAATTTCGCCAAATAATTATTCAGCGCACCGACGGGGCGCGAGATGGACATGTCGTTATCGTTCAAAATCACCAACAAATTCGCATCCATCACACCTGCGTTATTCAATGCTTCAAAGGCCATGCCGCCTGTCATTGCACCATCACCAATGATGGCAACGGCACGCTCTTCCGAGCCGCGCAATTTTGCCGCTGCCGCCATGCCGAGGGCTGCGGAAATAGAGGTGCTGGAATGGCCTGTGCCGAAGGTGTCGTAAGGGCTTTCTTCACGCTTTGGAAAGCCCGCAATGCCGCCCTGCATACGCAAGGTGCTCATCGCGGCACGGCGCCCCGTTAAAATTTTGTGCACGTAAGTTTGATGCCCCACATCCCACACCAACTTATCTTCAGGCGTGTTGAAGATAGTGTGCAGCGCGATGGTTAGCTCGACCGTGCCCAGATTGGACGAAAGATGACCACCCGTTTTACTCACCGATTCCACCAGAAATTCGCGCAATTCCGCAGCCAGTTGCGGCAACTGCGCGCGCTCTAACTTGCGTAAATCTTCGGGGGATTGAACCGTGTCGAGTAGGGTGTACATCAGAACTTTCTTAATACAATGAAGTCGGCTAGTTCGCGCAAACGTAATGCCTTGTCTCCGAACTCACTCAAAGATTGCAAAGCCTCGCGGTGTAGCCGTTGCGCCATTTCTTTCGCCGCTGCCAAACCTAACAAACTCACATAAGTAGGCTTGTCGTTGTCTGCGTCTTTACCTGCGGTCTTGCCTAATGTGGCGGTATCGGCTTCGCAATCCAGCACGTCATCCACCACTTGAAAGGCCAAGCCGATGAGCTTTCCAAAGTGATCTAACTTGTCGAGTTGTGCGTCATTCAATCCATTACCACAATGCGCGCCCAGCAAAATTGCCACCCGAATCAGCGCACCTGTTTTGTGGATGTGCATGTTCTCCAGCTCGGGCAGCGTCAATTGTTTGCCCACACTCGTGAGGTCGATAGCCTGCCCACCCGCCATGCCGCGCGAACCCGAAGCCATCGCCAGCAACTTCACCATCTTCAGTTGCTGGCTAGGGTCGTCACTCAAACGTGGTTCGGATAAAAATTGGAAAGCCAAACTTTGCAACGCATCCCCCACCAACAGCGCGGTGGCTTCGTCATATTCCACATGACACGTTGGCTTGCCGCGACGCAACACATCGTCGTCCATACACGGCATGTCGTCATGCACCAAAGAATAGGCGTGAATCAATTCGACCGCTGCGGCGGCATAGTGAACACGCGCGATGTCCGCTCCCGCCAACTCACCCGCCGCCAATGCCAACAAAGGGCGTACGCGCTTGCCGCCATCCAACACGCTGTAGCGCATGGCCGCGTGCAAACGTTGCGGCGACACCTCTGCCGAGGGCAGCAAGATGCGCAATACGTCTTCAAATTGAGTTTGCTGGTGAGCGACCCAGCTAGAGAAATGATTAGGCATCGCCACCTGCCGAAAAATCTTTCAGCGCGCCGTCTTCCAACACGCGCACTTGCTGCTGCGCATCGTCCAGTTTGCCACGGCAGAAGGACAGCAACTCTGCGCCACGTTTATAGGCAGTGAGGGAATCTTCCAGCGACAATTTTCCCGCTTCCATATCGGCGACGAGCTGATCCAACTCGGTCATCGCGGATTCAAAACTCACTGTTTTTGCTGCTTTACCGGCCATGGAAATTGCCCTGCTTGCGAAAGGCTGCCATTTTACCCAAGCCCTCCTGCTTGAGCCAATTATTGTTGCCCCACCTTGTGAATTCGGGGACAATCCCTGCCCCTTAAAACCGTATTCACAGAGGAATCGTGGGTATGTCCGAAATCGCAACAACACAGCAATTCAATCCCGTCATCGCGCAACCGCCGATGAGCTGGTACTTCGACCCCAACGTGTTGGAGGCGGAACGCCGCGCACTGTTTGCCACTGGCCCCAATTACGTCGGGCATGAATTGATGGTGCCCAACTTGGGGGACTATCACGTGCTAGATGGCCATGCGCAGATGTTGGTGCGCAATACGAACGGCGTTGAGTTGCTATCGAACATCTGCCGCCACCGCCAAGCCACCATGCTGGAAGGTCGCGGCAATGCACAACACATCGTGTGTCCGCTCCATCGCTGGACTTATAAGAACGATGGCGAACTAATGGGCGCACCGCATTTTCCGCAGAATCCTTGCCTGCATCTAAATAAATCACCGTTGCAAAACTGGAATGGCTTGTTGTTCTCTGGTCAGCACGACATCGCTAAAGATTTGGCTAAAGTGGGCGTGATGAAAGATTTGGATTTCTCCGGTTACATGCTGGATCGCGTTGAAGTTGATGAATACGCCTTTAACTGGAAGACCTTCATCGAAGTGTATCTAGAGGATTACCACGTTGTACCCTTCCATCCTGGCTTGGGCAACTTCGTCAATTGCGACGACCTCAAGTGGGAATTCGGCGAGCAATACAGTGTGCAGACGGTTGGCATCAATAATGCGCTGCGCAAAATCGGCAGCGCGGTGTATGGCAAATGGCAAGAACAAGTGTTGCGCTTACACGGCGGCAAGTTGCCCAAGTACGGCGCAATTTGGCTCACCTACTATCCCAACATCATGGTCGAGTGGTATCCGCACACACTCGTCATCAGCACTATCATTCCGCGCGGTCCAGAATCGTGCACCAACATCGTGGAGTTTTACTACCCCGAAGAAATTGCCCTATTCGAGCGCGACTATGTGGAAGCCGAACAAAAGGCGTATCACGAGACGGCGGTGGAAGACGACATCATCTGCCTCAAGATGCATCAAGGTCGCAAAGCCCTTTACCAGCGTGGCATTGAAGAAGCGGGGCCGTACCAGTCACCCACCGAAGATGGCATGCTGCACTTCCATGAGTATCTGAAGCGCAATCTTGCGCCGCATCTCTAACCGTCATTCCGGCGTAGGCAGGAATCCAGCGTTTCTATCAAAAATGCCATTAAGGTTTTGCCCTCGCTTCGCGAGGAATCTATTTAACAACTGGATTCCGGCCTACGCCGGAATGACGGACTAGCATGGGCGCACTCTGGATGTTAGTCGCAGGATTGCTCTTCGCCTGCATGGGATCACTGGTCAAACTCGGTGGGGCAGATTTCAGCAGTAGCGAACTGGTGTTCTATCGCTCGTTGTTCGGCCTGTTCATCGTGTATGCGATGCTGCATCGCGCAAAACTCTCATTCACCACAGCGCATTGGCGCGGTCATATTTGGCGCGGCGTATCGGGCACGATTGCCATGTTGCTGTTCTTCTATTGCATCAGCGTATTGCCGCTGGCAACCGCCATCACCCTCAACTACACCTCATCGTTATTTCTCTCCGTGTTCACCGTGTTGGTGTTGAAAGACAAATTCCACGCGCCCTTAACTAGCGCATTGCTAGTGGGCTTTGCAGGCATCGTCTTGTTACTGCACCCCACGCTAGAACACGACCAACTGTTCCCCGGATTGCTCGGCCTTATCTCGGGCGTACTGGCTGGCATCGCCTTACTCAACGTGCGCCAACTCGGCATCATGGGCGAATCGGGCATCCGCGTCGTGTTCTATTTCAACTTAAGCGCCACCCTCATCAGCGGATTGTGGATGCTCACCGACACATTGCATCCGCTCGCGCTCACCAGCCTCCCCCTGCTCATCGCTATCGGTGCCTCCGCCACCTTCGCCCAGCTCGCCATGACGCGCGCTTATCGCACCGGACAAACCCTAGTCGTCGGCAGTTTGGCCTACAGCACCGTGGTATTTTCTGCACTATTCGGACTACTCTTCTGGCACGAGGAATTAAGCGTCAGCGCATGGCTCGGCATCGCTCTCATCATCGCCAGCGGCATGTTAAGCTTGCGCCTAGCACCCACCGAAAAAGAGGCCACAAAATGATTACCCTCCAAGAAGAAAATAAACTCGTGAACATCGCTGTCATGGGCGAATTTACCCTCGCCGATTTCAAACAATTTGAAACCCACGCGCTCACCAAACTGCAAAACGGCGACAAAACCAACCTGATATTCGACCTGCGCGGCATGATCGACTACACCACGGATGTTGCATGGGAAGAAATCAAATTCTTCAGCCGCCAACACAACCACGACTTCAACAAAATCGCGGTCGTCACCGACGACCAATGGCTCACCTGGCAAGCATGGCTATCACGTCTTTTTGTGGATGCAGATATTAGGGTGTTTGGGGAATATGGTGAAGCGCAGGGTTGGGTGCAGGCCTGACTCACAAAAAAGAGTGTTCAGTGGCACATTTATCCGTCTAATTAGCTCAAGCAGCTTGCGACTTTCACGCTTATAGAAAGTAACACCCAATAAATAGCGCTAGGCAAACTCACTTACTGCCAAGAAGCAGGCAAATATTTAGTGTCGAGGGTGCCACCAGTTGTTGCTTGTGATGTTGTAAATAAGCCTGTAGTCACATTAAAAGTCATAACTACCGTTTTACCTGCGATGTTTGCATTGGTAGTGGCGTTCAATGTCGCCGTTGCAGTACATACACCAGCAGCTACAGCAGGAAGCGCCAGATCAGAAAACTTGCCTGCTACTGCAGCGGGCACACCACAATTGACGACTGCTGGATCTTGGGCCATTGATTCAGAAATCCTTGATTGAATACCGCCCAACATAATAATCGGCTCAGAAGCTTGTGCTTTAGCGGTGTAGTCAGAATACGCAGGGATAGCAACTGCTGCCAAGATACCGATAATCGCAACAACAATCATCAACTCAATTAATGTAAAACCTTGTTGGATTTTTTTCATGATCAAGCCCTTCCCCTTAAAGTTATTAACAACGCCCCAGTGCGGATCGCATTACGGATGCCTGCTCGGTTTAAGCAGCTAACATGCCAGCGCCTACTGTATCGCAAATGATCTGGGGGGAGCAGAGATTCACCAAAGGGGGTACGCGCCCCAAAGTGGTAAAAATTTTATCGGTCGGCTCATTAAGTTAGCCTCGTATTTGCTACACAACCCATCAGATATTCTTAAGCCACATTAATACTCATAAAAAAGCCCGCTATTTCTAGCGGGCTTCTTGCA
>JAGVFD010000064.1 GCA_020057805.1 Sideroxydans sp.
AATCAACGAGGGACATGAATTAGCCTTGAGTGCGAATTACGAACGTGCGCGGGTGAAAATTGACGCTAACCTGAAGAACGCAACCTGCACACAATTCAACCCCGCTTGCGACACGACTAGCGCAGCACAAGCGCAGCTGAAAGACCAGTTCTATTCCAACGGCTGGGATGTGTCCGCGCAGGATAGAAAGCGCGTGGCTTCCAGCGTAACGCTGGTTACAGGGGTGCGCTACAGCTACGAAGATTATCTGCGCAAGGCTTACACCGAGCCGCGTTTAGGGGTGGAGTGGGAAGCCACAACGGATACTTTATTCACCGCAGGATGGGGCAAACACAACCAGATGCCAACCGGACAGCAGGTCGCCAAAACGTTCGGCAATCCGCAGCTTTCGCATCTGCGCGCTGACCATGTGGTGCTGGGCGTGTCGCATAAATTAGATGCGCTGTGGTCGTGGAAGTCCGAGACCTACTACAAAAAATTCGAGCATTTAATTGTGGATGAGCCGCTGCTCAATTATGTGAACGGCGCGAGTGGCAAGGCTTACGGCTTGGAATTTCTACTCAAAAAAAATTCGGGTGAGCAACTTTCCGGCTGGTTCGCGTTGTCGCTGTCTAAATCGCTACGCCGCAACGACCTCACGGGCGAATCATTCCGCTTCGAGTTAGACCAACCGGTGAATGCAACGCTGGTCGCCACTTATTTATTAGATGACGACTGGACCTTAGGCGCAAAGTGGAATGCCCATTCAGGCACGCCCTACACCCCCATCAATGGCACTAACGGCACGTTTGCCGATGGTCGTCCAAAGCCTAACTATGCCGCGATTAATTCGGGCACGCTGCCCTTCTACCATCGCCTTGATGTGCGGCTTGAACGAGCGCTACAGATGGATGGTTACACGCTGGAAATGTATTTCGAATGGAATAATTTGTACCAACAAAAGAATGTGGACGGTTACAGCTACGACCCCACCTACACTGAAAAGGAAGCGGTTTATCCTTTCGTATTGCCCATTTCGTTCGGCGTGCAAGCTAACTTTTAACGCCCCCAATAAAACGCCCCCGTGTTTGCACACGGGGGCGTTGTGATGCGAGCTACTTAAATGGAAGAGCTGACAGAGGTCACAGCAGGAATGGCGACGACAAGAGAAACAACACCTGCCACGGCCCAACGCACAAATCTTGCAATACCTTCATAAGCTTTTTTCATTTCATCACCTCTCAAATAGTTACTTCACGTGACTGGCTTGTGGCACCAGACACACTTAAGAGAGGGCTTATTCAAATAAGTTCCCTACTACTTTAGTGCGATTTACGCTGCTTCCAGCGGATGAGCACTGCCATACGCCAGCCAATACGCACCGTCGCATATCCCAATAGCGCCAAACTGATGGCCAAGATGGGAACGCCGATCAAGAGGGGCTTGCCTAACGCCGCTAACCATTGCCACAAAGGATTAAACCAATCTAGCCAATGCAACTCGGGCAGCGGAGGAAGTTGCGTGATGGGCTGTGCACCACTGACCCATGCGCCGATTTCATAAGCGAACAGATACAGCGGCACGATGGTGAAAGGGTTGGTGTACAGGGTGGTGAACAGGGCAACGGGCAAATTAACGCGCAGCCACACCACCAAAAAAACTGCGCTCAACATTTGTAGCGGCCCTGGGATGAGCCCGCAAAACAAGCCCACCGCCACCCCACCCGCCACCGACCTGCGATGCAGATGCCACAGATTAGGATGACTTAACCAATGTGTAATCGGTCGCAGCCAGCGGTTTTGCTGAATGCTGTGTTGATTGGGTAATCTTGCTCGCAGAAATTTACGCATGACGGGATTCTAATGCTCGGTTACCCTGCGCGTATGGTTTCATTTTCAATATTCTTCGCGCTGGGTGTTTGGTTTTTACAACAACAAACAACCCTTCCTAGCCTGCCATTTTTATGGCCATTGGCCGTGTTACCTTTACTCATTCCTTACCACGCCATTCCACGTGTACTGCGCAGCACACTCATTCTATTGGGTGCTGCCGCATTGGGATTTTGCTATGCCGCTTGGGTTGCGCAGTCGCGCTTGGCTGACAGCTTGCCCGATGCGTGGCAAGGCAAAAATATCACGCTGACCGGTGTGGTCGCGGAGTTGCCGCGCTTGCATGACAAAGGCCAGCGCTTTGCATTTGAAGTCGAAAGTGTGCAAACCCCTGATGCCCATGTGCCCAAGCGCATTCAGCTTGCAACCTATACCAATGAAAATGAAACGCCGCTGGCGTTGCATGCAGGCGAACGCTGGCAACTCACGGTACGTTTGAAACAAATTCATGGGACCTCAAACCCAAATGGATTTGATTTTGAGGTGTGGGCGTTAGAACGCAATCTGCGCGCATCAGGCTATGTGTACCGCAAGGACAGTCCCAATGTGTTGCTCGGACAGCGCACGACACCCGCTTACTTTATTGAGCAGATGCGCGAATCTATTCGCACCCACTTTCAAAAAACATTAGGCGATGCGCCCTACACCGGTATTTTGATTGCGCTCGCCATTGGCGATCAGGCCAGTATTTCGGCTGATGAGTGGAAACTTTTCACAGACACGGGCGTGAATCATTTGATGAGCATTTCTGGCCTGCACATCACCATGCTGTCGGGATTATTTTTTGCACTCACCTTTTGGCTGTGGCGGCGCAATGTTGCGCTAACCCTGCGCTTTCCCGCGCGCAAAGCGGCAGCCATCGTAGGGCTGTTTGCTGCGCTGGCTTACACGCTGTTGTCTGGGTTTGAGATTCCCGCGCAACGCACTTTGTATATGCTAGCGACCTTTGCCGCGATGCTGTTGCTATCACGCAATATCGCCTTAAGCCAGCTACTTGCGGCAGCTTTGTTGGTGGTGCTGATTGCCGATCCGTGGGCAATTTTGGCACCCGGATTTTGGCTTTCATTCGGGGCGGTCGCGCTCATTTTTTACGTCACCGCCAATCGCCTTGGACGCTCACATTGGCTAATGGAATACGGCCGAGTGCAATGGGCGATGACGATTGGCTTAATTCCACCCTTGCTGGTGATGTTCCAACAACTCTCACTCGTATCTCCCATTGCCAATGCCTTCGCAATTCCTTTGGTGAGTTTCGTCGTGGTGCCGCTTACTTTGCTCGGCGCTTTGCCACCCTTCGAGTGGATGCTGTATCTCGCGCATGAAGTCATGGCTTTATGCATCTGGCTACTGCATGCACTCGACACGTTGCCACTCGCGGTGTGGACCCAGCACACTCCACCCGTATGGAGTATTGGTTTAGGCATTTTAGGGGCACTGTTGATTCTTGCGCCACGCGGATTTCCACTGCGTTGGATAGGCATTGTATTGATGTTGCCGATGTTCATCCTCACACCGCCCAAGCCCGCATCTGGTAGTGCGCACCTAGTGGTGTTCGATGTTGGGCAAGGGCTGTCAGTGAGTATTCAAACGCAAAACCATGCGATGCTGTACGACACAGGCCCTGATTATTCGGGCGATGCAGATAGTGGGAATCGCATTCTCGTACCCGCTTTACGTGCGCGAGGAATTAGCCGATTAGATAAGCTGATGTTGAGTCATGACGACATAGACCATGTGGGCGGAACAAGCTCGGTGATGGCCGTTATTCCGGCCGATGTCGTAGTGACTTCACTCGCGGGTGACCACGCGCTGTTACGCGATGCAAAACGTTTTGAACGCTGTGCGGATGGACAACAGTGGGATTGGGATGGCGTGCATTTTGAGGTGCTGCATCCTGCTGTGGATGCAGCCGCCGTCAAATTACGTGATAACGATCAAAGTTGCGTGTTGCGCATCAGTGTGGGTGAGCAGCATATTTTACTGACGGGTGATATTGAGCAAGCCGCCGAGGAGCGCTTGCTACAACTGCACAAAGATAAGCTACTCACCACCTTGTTAGTTGCCCCACATCACGGCAGTAAAAGCTCGTCTTCTGAAAATTTTATTGCGGCTGCATCGCCCGAGTACGTCATCTTCACCGCAGGCTATCGTAGCCGTTTCAATCACCCGGCCCCTGAAGTCGTGCAACGCTATACGGACAGCAACACACAACAACTACGCAGCGATGAAGCGGGCGCGGTCATCATCAACGCAAGCGCCTCCGGTATTCAACTCGAACGCTTCCGTGAAACTCATCGTCACTATTGGACGCACAGCCCCGCCGTCACAAACGCGATGCCATAGAAGCGCAATTTTTTCGACTATTCAGAGTTCCCGAATAAAATTATCGGCAAAGTAGCGATTGCCAATTTTGTTCTCCAAATACTGCACATTTTTAGCTCCAAAATAAATATTGAGATACTGGTGCGAACTAACGCCTATATTGCCAATAGCTTGATGCGCGCGAGTCATTACTGAAATAATTTGTCCATTAGGCGCGTATTCAATCAACACATTATCTAATCCAATCCACTCGCTCGTGTTTTTGTCATGTTGCAAATAGAAGTTTTGCTGCATCATCGAATTGATAACCTCCCCCAAAGCTGGCTTATAAAGTTTGACCACGTTGTTGCGAGATTTAGAAAAGGCGACATATCGTTGCCCCATTTCGTCGCTTAAGGGCGAATATGAATAGCCATTCATCGCTTGCGTCATGGATTGAAAGTTTCCTTCCTGATACATGGTTTGACGAACAGTTAAAGAAGATGTGGATAATTTTTGGAACTGAAACCCCTTGGCCTTTACAGTTAGCTCTTTGTTCAGCCCCTCTTCTTTTCCATCCTCGGACGGAAAGTAGAAT
>JAGVFD010000036.1 GCA_020057805.1 Sideroxydans sp.
CTTCAGGTGTTAGATAGGTACGATGAATGGTTGATGGACAACCATTTGAATCGCACACCATCGTGACAATCGCAGGGTACTTTCCAGTTGACCTGTACTTGCCGGTATTTTCGTCCTCTTCGAAATAGTCCAGCGAAGGAACGAAGCGAATCATCTTGCTATCGATCTTCCGATAGTCAACGTTAGTGATGCCACGGTTCGCAAAATACCGCCTTGCTGGCCGCGCTTCTGGTGATGAGAGAGTCACGCTGTCTTTCCAGACATGATTCAGGGAATCACGTATGTCTTCAACGTCAGTCTCTTTCACCTTTTTTGTAACTGGCTTGGTGGACACTGGCGGGAGGGTGATGTTTCCCCCTCCTACCAGCAACATATCTTGCAATGCCTCATGCGTGGTTTTGAAATCCCATCCATTCACCCACATGAGCAGCGAGTAGCCATCGTGCTTGATACCGCACGTATTGCATACGCCGCCGCCTGTATCGTTGAAATCCTTAAACAACCGGAATCCATCCGTGCCCTCATGCACAGGGCAAGGGACGTGGTGAGGCAGGCGATCTATTGCTTGCCCTAGTTGCGGAGCAAGTCTTGCAATGATGCTTTCCCAGCGGCCAGCGGCCAATTGTTTCAATTCTTTTGCTTCCATGATGCCTCCTTGGTTAGTCCATACGGGACACACCAAAGCACCCCACGGGATGTTTTAGTGTGTCCCGCACAGGTTGGTGGGTGTTAAGCCACCGGCAAGGAAGCATCCCCTAGGGGGATGTTCCCCCTAGGGTGGGTACTTCAGTTAGAACGGTTCTTGATCACTCTTCCCGCGCTTCTCACTCTTTGCTGGCTCTTTAGCGGGTTTCCCCGCTGGTGCCGCGCTCGAATGCTCTTCGTGGTCAGCCTTGTTGTTGCCGCCGAGCATTTTCATCTCGGAAACAACAATCTTGGTTGCGTAATGATCAACGCCATCCTTCTCGTACTTCTCGGTTGTCAGTTCGCCCTCGACATAGATGAGAGCGCCTTTTTTCAGATACTCGCTAACGACTTCGGCAAGACCGCGATAGAACACGAGGTTGTGCCACTCGGTTTTCTCCTGTTTATTGCCTTCCTTGTCTTTCCAAGACTTCGTTGTTGCCAACGAAACATTGGCGACAGCATCGCCGTTAGTCATGTAACGAGTGTCCGGTTCTTTGCCCAAACGACCGATGAGTTGTACTTTGTTCAGCATGGTGAATCTCCTTTTGATTGATACATAAAAAAGCGGTTACACCATGCCCCAAGCGGGATATGGTGATCCCGCGTTGGGTTGATGCTACTTAGTCGAACAAACCACCTTTGCCTTTGAGGATCGCTTCTTTGCAGGTGCGATATTCAACAAGGATGGATTCGAGTTCGGAATCGCTCAGGATGCTTTCGGCGTGTAGATAAACTTCATCCAAACCCTCAATCGTTTCCGCCTTTTTCAAAGCATCTACGACCTTGCCAACAAGACCCTGTGCTGCCGCTTTCGATGCCTCTTCTGCTTTCGCTTCGGTAGCTTTTGATGCTGGGCGCGGCTCTTTAGGCATAAAGTTTTCAGCTTCCTTTTTGCCGTAAGTCGCTAGTACCTCATCGTATTTATCCCACTGCTGTTGAATGGATAAAGTGCCACCAGAAACTTCAACAATCTCGCCTGTCGTTTCATCAACAACCGGTGTGAAAACCCCAGCTGCTGCATCATCGACGTTCAAGTGTTGTCGCCCTGCGTTGTCATCCAAGGACAGTGCTGTTGCCAGCTCTGGTGATTTCGGAAGCCAGTTGCACAAACGACGAATGGCAGTTTTTTTGCCCATTGGCCCGAAGTCGGTATCCCATGGGGAATCCTTCTTGTACTTCTTTGCGGCTTGATAACCTTTGCTGCCGTCGCGTATTTTTTCGACTTCGGCGCGAGACATGGCCACGAACGTTCTACTACCGTCCTTGAGCACGCCTACTGCGTAGAAGCCAACAATCGCACCGCGCTCTTCATCAGACGCTGGAAAGCCGCCTTGAGCAGTGAGTGGTTCATGTTGCAGATCTCGCTGCATACCGAGCTTGAGCGCGAACTTGTCATTGATACGCACCGCTTCCGCGTAGATATCAACGACCAGACCGCTGTTGCGCGCCAGCTTCATCAGCCCTGTGTATCCCGGGATGAGTTGACACTGATTGCCGAACGGAACGAGATGAGCTTCGCCCATCAAACCGATCTCCAATCCCAATTGCGAGGACTGAATCACGGCGGCAAACACGCTGCGTGGATCGCACTCGGCCAACTTCGGAGTCATGCGGAACGCGGTGAGCGCAATACGCGCCATGCGGTCAGGGTTGATATGCTTTGGCAGTGCGCGGGCAATTTCACCCTTGTACTGTTCAAGCATCGCAGGGAAACCGGCTGCTTCTGCTGGCTTATCTGCTGTTGCGGCGTTGGAACGACGGATGTTTTGAAGTGCTTGTGACATGGTGGATCTCCTTATTGTTTGAAACAAAAAAGGGGACACCATGCCCC
>JAGVFD010000260.1 GCA_020057805.1 Sideroxydans sp.
GGAGAGATTGTTTATGTATGGGCGGGCGCGAATGACATATTTGCTCAATTGGGTGGCTTAACCGCAGCGGTTACAGCTCAAGTGGGTGCGGATATAGCCAGTGGTGCATGTGTTCCCGCCGATGCACAAGCGACGAACTGCGTTCCTGCGGCCACCACAAAAGCAGTGACCGCCGCAGTCACGGCGGTGGCGACTGCGGCAGGCGAGCTTGTGGCATTGGTTAATACACAGATGATTGCTAAAGGAGCTACGCATGTAGTGATTTTGAACATCCCAGATATGACCTCGACGCCTTCTGCTTTAACGCTATCGGCAAGCGCAAAAGGAATTTTGGGGACGATGGTTGATACCTATAACGCGCAATTAAAAACAGGGGTTGCTGGTAATGCGAAGGTGCTGTTGGTGGATATCAATACAGTGAACAAAGATCAGATTGCCAATCCGGCCATTTATGGTTTGAGCAATGTGACGGGCATGGCTTGCGACATGACGGTTGCTATTCAAGCGCCTGCGGCGTTCAACGCAACTTCATTAGTCTGTAACACCTCCAATGTAATTGCAGGGTCAAGCAATTACCTATTTGCCGATGGCTCTGGGCACCCCACCCCCTATGTGCATGTGCTCATTGCAAGACTTGTTTCCAAAGAGATGATTGTTAAGGGCTGGATGTAAGCCATGACGCTTCTGCTATCTCATTCGAAATCCACACACAGAATTAAGGAGACACCATGAAAAGCATTCTTAAAGCAGTTACTGTCGCCGCCTTGGCATTCACTGCCAGCACCGTATTCGCGCAAGGTTGGTCGGTTAAGGTGGGCGTAAATCAACTCACGCCTAAAGTGACCAGTGGTGACATGAGCGCACCTAGCGTGCCAGGGACCAAGTCGGACGTGGGGGCGGACACGCAACCTATCGTTGCGCTGGGCTACCAATATGACGACAACATCGCGGTCGAATTAGATTTGGGGCTGCCGTATAAGCACAAACTTTACGGCGCAGGAGCCATTGCTGGCGTGGGGCAAATTGGCACGGTGGAAGCATTGCCCCCCACTATTTTTGGGAAGTATTTATTTCTCGAAGCGCAATCCACCTTGCGCCCTTTTGCGGGGCTGGGTTTGACCTACGCCGCGTTTCAAAAAGAAACAGGCTCGGGTAAGTTAACTGCCCTGACCAACCCCGGCGGTCCAGGTACCACTTTCAAAGTGGATCCGGCGTTCGGTGTTGCGTTGCAATTAGGCGGCATCTACAACATCAATGAGCAATGGTTTGCCGATGTGTCAGTGACGAAAAGCTACCTAAAAACCACCACTAAATTTTCAACGGGACAAACAATAGACATGAAGCTAGACCCCGTGGCATTGGCGATAGCCGTCGGTTACAAATTCTGATTTTTGCGTCACCTAAAAGCAAAGGGGCTGGAATTATCCAGCCCCTTTGCTTTGTCGTCGTTATTGGTTGCCCCGCCACACTGGATATTTTTGCATTACGTGAGCGAACAAATCTGACGCGGTGAAGGTGGCTAGCCAATTGCGCAAATAGGGATAGGGCGCAGTGGCGAACCAGTCCGCATCTACAGCCGCAAATTGGCGCACGAAGGGCAACAGAGCGGCATCGGCAAGAGAAAAACGTCCACCCAGCAAGAAAGGATTGTTCACTAAACTTGCTTCAAGTGACTGCAAAAACTGCTCACCTTCCGCGCGATAAAAACTTTGCGGCTGCCCAGAATGGCGTTCAGGATATTTATAGCAATCTAGGGCTTGCTTAAACGAGCGGTCATTTTCTAGCATCAACGGTAAAGCAGCGGGTACATAAGCCTCGTCTTCACCCAGCCATCTCTCTGGGTCATTCTCACGCAACGCCCACAGCATGATGTCCCAACTTTCGTCGATTACCCGCCCATCGGGCAACACCAACACAGGCACCGACCCTTTGGGTGAAGCTGCCAACATCGCCGCAGGTTTATCGCGTAAAACAACTTCCCGTAATTCAAAGGGAACGCCGCTGACGATGAGTGCGCAACGGGCGCGCATGGCATAGGGACAGCGGCGGAAGGAATAGAGGATGGGTAGGGTCATAAGGGTGAGGTAAGCTCCGACATTAACTTTTGTGGTGGTAGCTGCCCCCAACAGTTTTGCATGATACGCAAAAAATAGAAGGAACCAGCGCTGAACAGGGGTTACATCGCCAAGCGCGGATAAATCAAGTAATGCAAAAGCGCATTCGAGCTAGAATTGATGCGCAACATCAGGTCCACGTTTAACCCACACGGGCATATGAACCCGGGAAAAGTAATTTGAAGTAAGGTTGGGAGAGGTTTGTAACGCAGTTAAATTGAAATTGCTGAGAGAAGTGAAGACGCTCCCCGCAAATTTGAAAAAGGGAACTGCATGAAGCTCCAGACCAAATTTTCTATTCTAATGCTGGGTATTTTTTGTGTGTTCATGGCGGCTTTTTGGGTTGTCACGCAGTATTGGACAGCACGCATAAATGCCGAATGGGCTAGCCGATTCACCGAGGCACAGGTGACTTCGGATATGCAGCGCACCTTGCATCCGCTCCTGCGTGAAATACGCCTTGCGAAACAAATGGCGCTTGAGCCCGCGCTCATTCAAATGGCGCTGCACGAAAATGAGCCC
>JAGVFD010000187.1 GCA_020057805.1 Sideroxydans sp.
AATATAAAAGTAAATTTCATGAGTCAAACTCCGTGCTGATATTTAGAAAAGTTCATGTGTGTAGCGTGATTGAAAATTAGGCGGCTGGCAATTTAACCAAGACGCGTGATTAAAACGTCTGCCCCAATTTGAAATAAACTCGGTTGCCACTGTTGAGGTCAAAACCGTGCGCTACCCCGATGCTTAAAGGGAGTGGCAGGCGGTAGAACAATTTCGTTTCCGCATTGAGTTCGATGCCCATGCCTTTATAAACGGGCGCGTTGGACGCACCTTGATTCCACACGCTGCCCGCATCGAGGAAGGTGGTGGCGGAGAGTCGGTTGATTCCTACGGGCGGCGACATGAAGTGATGGTCAATATCGACCAGCGGGATCTGCCAGCCTACACTTAAGGTGCGTGCATTGTTGCCTTGCAAGGCCAGCTCGCTGCCGGCATACCCATGTAATGGCAGTGCACGTTGATTGAGGGTCGGGGCGATAGAGGCGCTCGTTGTGTTGTAAGCGCCGCCCAATTGGAATGGCTCGGTCACCCCTGCGGCATGGGCTTCTGTCCAATGCGCGCTCAACACGCTGCTGCCAATCGGCCATAGTTTTTGCGCATCCAGTCGCAGCACGTTGCCGTCGTAATAGGTGTTGAATGGGCGGTAACTTTCAAACAGCAGTCGTGCGAACGTGCCGCGATTGTAAGCGGTGGCATACCAGCCGCTTTCACGCGAATCATATTGCGCAAAAATAGCAGCAACGCGTTCCAGTTGTGGATAGGTGGTAATGCTATTGATGCGCACGCGGTCCGTGCTTTGTTGCGCTGCACCGATGCCAACGTGGATGCGACGTTCGCTCTGTAACCAAGGCTGCATTGACACCCACTGTGCGCTGGTGCTGCGGTCATAAATAGTGGTCTTTTCTTGCCCTGCTAACCCTGTCCATTGCTTGGCAAATAGGTCGCGGCTTAAGCCAAAGAAATGCCGGTTGAGATAGTTATAGCTCACGTTGCCGATGGGTTCGTTTTGCGAAAATTCCCACAAAGCATTCACGCTATAGGTGTGCCACTGCATCGCGTCTGCGCCGTAAGTGGAGAGGCCGTAAGCGACTAGACCACGATCTGCAAACGAGCTGGGAAACCAACTGCGCGGATAGACGGAATTGAGTGCCGAGTAGGCTTGCGCTTCGCCCAGCAGTGCGTTGCTAGCAGCAGTGGCGGTGAGCAGTGGGAGGGTGTTGCTAACAGCGGATGTAGATGCAGTGACGGTATTAGCTAAAAGACGTAACTCCGTACCGCCCGCTGCCATCACAACCAGCACCACCGAGCCATCCGCTGCGATGCCGCTTTGTAACGTCACCCCTGTGTAGGTATGGCTTAAGCGGGTGAGTTCGCCTGTGCCGATTTGATAACGCCATAGATTTTGCACGCGGTCTTTTGAAGCGATGAATTCCAATTGCAGCCCTTCGCGTGCGTAACGCAAGCCTTGCAGGGGTGCATCGAAATTAAACAGCACGCGTGAGGTGGATTGCGGCACATTAAATTCTACAATCTGCCACGCGCTATTCTTTTTCAGAATCATCGCTACCCTTGATCCGTCGGCATTGGCGGCGACGTCAATCGCTTCCATGCCATCCGTACCTGCGTACAGATTTTTTATCTTATGCGCGTTGTCTGTGTGCACTTCCAATAAATCCAAACTGGGCACGCCGCCTTCGTGTTTCAGTGCGGCAATACGTGAACCTGCCCACACCGCGCGGCGATAGCGCTGGCCTTCGGTGAGGCGCTGAATACCTGTGTTTTCAGTCCACGTATAAAGGTCGTAATACAAATTGTAGTTATCAAAAATATCGGGTTGGGCGATGAGCAGCGTGCCATCTGGGTGTGCGTCGATATGAGCGTTAGCGCGTAGGTCGGTGAGCTCTCGTGTTGCACCTTGCGTATCCAGATGCAGCAGTTTGGCGCCTAACAATCCATCATTGACCACGGCCAATACGCCGTCTGGCACCGACGTAATCGAGCTGATGTTGTAGTGCGCTTTGAGCAATGGCGCACCATCGGCGCGGGGTGTGGCTTTGATCGTGGCCGTGCGCGTATCAATCTGCTCACCTAAATCCAGCAAAAATTCATCCCACAATTCAGACAGTGGCTTGCCTGTGATGGGAATGGGATTGGACTGCACCATCGGCACAATGTTGTCGCTGTAGTTTTGGATGTAACGCACCGCAGCATCCGCGCCATATTTGCGATTGAGAAAATCGTAAAAATATACGCCGTACAAATATTGTTTCGAGGTGGGCAACCTGCGGCCATTGGAATTTATTTCAGCTAATGAGATAAACCCATACTCACGCTCGATGCGCATGAGCGCTTCAAACTCGGCATTCAGCAAGCGACCTTTGCCTTGTGCTGGGAAGCTCTCATTCAAGGTGGCGATTCCCTCGATACCCCAAGTGGGCTGTACCGCATTGGGGAACAGTAAATCGAAGCGACCAAAAATACCGCGCATATCTCTTAACACTCCGACTTTGTCCATATGCACGGTATGTGTGAACTCATGGGTGATAAGACCGTCCAGCCAGTTGTGGTTGTGCAGCAATTCGCCATCGTCAGGCGGTGTTAAAAACAGCACATTTTCATTGAAGGGAAGTGGGGTGGAGAAGCCATTGGAAATGTCATACGAATCGAGCAACATCAATTCGGTTTTGTCTTTGGGTTGCCACGCCAATTGTTGGGTGATGCGCGTGTAAGCATCTTCAGCATAAATCGCGGCACGCTCGGCTTGGGTGCGTTGGCTGTGCAGATAGTTAATGCGAAAGTGCGGCGTATCCGCGCTGCGCCAATCTTGGCTTGGGTTAGGGCCGATGGCATGAGCAGAGCTTGAAACAACAGCAGCGAGCAAAACGATTTTGCGCAACATACGGAGACTCCAACGGTTTGATTTAAGACGGCGCTGAATAGGTGAATTAGGCCGCTTGCAACACGCCATCCACCAACTTCAACTGGCGTTGCATCTTGCTGGCAAGCTCAAGGTCGTGGGTGACGATGATGAAGCTGGTGTTGAGTTTGGCGTTGAGGGTCTGCATCAGATCGAACAGGGCGAGGGCGCTGGCGCGATCTAGATTGCCAGTGGGTTCGTCAGCGAGAACGCAGGCAGGTTGGGTGACTAGCGCGCGCGCTACGGCGACGCGTTGACGTTCGCCGCCAGAGAGTTCGGCGGGCAGGTGACGCACACGTTGGGCGAGGCCAACTTGTTCCAACATAGCTGCCGCTTGGGGATGCGCTTCGGCCGGCTTCATGCCCCGAATCAGCAAGGGCATGGCGACGTTCTCTAGTGCCGTGAATTCGGCCAGCAGATGGTGGAACTGATAGACGAAACCAAGCGATTTGTTGCGCAGTTCGCCGCGCTGTGTTTCGTTCATCTTCGATACGTCTTGCCCAAGGATGCTGACGCTACCGCTGGTGAGGGTGTCGAGACCGCCAAGTAGATGGAGTAGGGTGCTTTTGCCCGAGCCCGATGCGCCGACGATGGCGATACGCTCACCTTGCGCCACCTCAAGATTGACGCCCTTCAACACGGTGACGCTCAAGTCACCTTGCGAATAGGTCTTGTTCAAATCGCGGCAGGAGATGACGTTATTCATAGCGCAATGCCTCTGCGGGTTGCACCTTAGATGCGCGCCAGCTTGGATAGATCGTAGCGAACAAACTGATGAGGAAGGACATTCCTGCGACGATGAATACGTCAGCCTTTTGCAAATCAGAGGGCAGTTCGCTGATGTAGTAAAACTCTTTGGACAGGAACTGTACGCCGAACAGGTGCTCGATGAAGGGAACGATGGTGCCGATATTCAGCGCCAGCACTACGCCGCCCAACACACCTAATCCCATGCCGATGAGTCCGATCAACATGCCTTGCACCATGAATATCTGCATGATGCTCTTGGGCGATGCACCGAGCGTGCGCAGGATGGCGATGTCGGCTTGTTTGTCGGTGACCGCCATCACCAAGGTGGAGACGATGTTGAAGGCGGCGACCAATACGATGAGCGAGAGGATGATGAACATCATCTTCTTCTCCATCGCGACGACGGCGAAATAGTTGGCGTTTTGGCGCGTCCAATCGCTGGCGTAGACATCATTGGGTAATTGTTTTTCCAATTCGCGCGCCACTTGCGGCGCACGGTCAAGGTCGTTCAAACTGCCGCTGATGCCACTCACCGATTCGCCCATGCGATAAAGTTTTTGCGCGTCTTCTAGATGAATGAGCGCCAGTGCGTTGTCGTAAGGCGCCATGCCAATTTCAAAAATGCCGACAACGTGAAATTGCTTCAGACGCGGCATCATGCCTGCGGGGGTGACTTGGCCTTGTGGCGTGATGAGTAAAACAGTTTCGCCTACCTGCGCTCCCAGCGTGCGCGCTAAATCCACCCCCAACACGATGTTGAATTCGCCTGAACGTAATGCGCTTAACTCGCCGCGCTTCATCTTGTCGCCCAGCGCAGTGAGATGTTGTTCCGCATCCGGCAAGATACCGCGCACCATCACGCCTTCCATGCGATCGCTCACCGACACCATGCCTTGCCCATTTACAAATGGCGCGGCGGCATGTACCGCAGAATGGTGTGCCACGGTGTCGAGCGAGGTTTGCCAATCACGCAACTGCCCATCCTGACTGCTGATTTGTAAATGCGGTGTGATACCCAAAATGCGCGCCCGAATCTCTTTCTGAAATCCGTTCATCACCGATAAAACCACAATCAAGGCCATCACCCCCAGCCCGATGCCCAACATAGAGATGAGCGAAATGAACGAGATGAAATGATTGCGGCGCTTGGCGCGGGTGTAACGCAGGCCGATGAAGAGTTCGTAGGGTTGCAAGATGGTTTTGTTTGGGTTTGGAGACGGGCACTAGTTTGCCATAAGATAGTTCTGCAGCGAATGGATTCTCTGCCTCGAAGACTAGTACAGTTTTTCTGAGATGGTGTGATGGACTTTTGTACGGAAAATCCCTTTCCCTCACGTTGGTGGGAGAAAGGGAGGTGATGGGACTAGTACTGGCTATCAGTCGGTATAGCCAGAGACCGTGGGTGTTCCGGCGAGGGTGGAAACTACACCTGCGGCAGTGATCTTGCGAATGATGTTATTCCCTGTGTCGGCGACGTAAATATTGCCAGCGCCATCGACCGCGATTCCTCTTGGCAAGTCAAAACGCGCAGCAGTCAAGCTGCCATTGGCGTAAAACAAGCCAGAAAC
>JAGVFD010000017.1 GCA_020057805.1 Sideroxydans sp.
AACTTGGAGCGGGTGTCTTTCTCTGTAACTGCGGCATCACTCTTCTCGGTAGGGGCATCTGCTGCAATCTGCACTTTGTTGTATACAGCCTGGTTGTACTCTGCCAAAGCCTTTTGATCGCCCATCATGCTATCGAGCTTGCTCTTGACGTCATCTACAACGCTGGTACCACGATTGTTCATGTTATCAAGTTGCGCGGAGATGAAGCTTTTTTCTGATGCGGATTTTGTTTGGTACTGGGTGATCGAAGTATCAACAGCGGACCGAAGTGTGTCGGCCGAGTTGGTGCTTGTTGCAGCAGTTTGTCCTGCTGGTGCAGAGGAGCTTTCAGCGACTTGTTGACCTTGGTCAGCCGAAGGGCGCATGAAGAACCATAAACCTGCAACGACCGCCACACCGCCCACAGCCCAAATCAAGACAGGACTCTTCTTTTTGTCTTCACGTACATTCACCCAATTGTCAGTAGCAGATGAATGGCTTGTCTCGTTCTGCGCAGGTGTTGTTGCCTGTGGTGTGGAAGCTTTTTCCGCAACTGGACTAGCTGTTGGAGTGGGGTGGGGTTCCACAACAGTTTGGGCGGTACTTTTTGCAGTAACTTGAGGGTTTGAGGCGAGTTGAGTCCTCAATTTAGCGGCTGCTTCCGCGAGAGCGGCAATCTTGACCGGCTTGCTTACCCATGTGGTGTTTGGAAGGTTAAGCTCTTCAGCCGAGAATGCGATGCTCGGCCGACCATAGGTCTGGCTGAACAACTCCCAATGACTTCGGGACGGCGCATAATCGTAATCGAAAATAGCAACTTCGGCCTTGCCTTCAGCTACTTCGCGGAAGACTTTACTACCGACGCCCTGCAGATAGACCTGCAATACGGCCAAGTCGCGCTGGGGCATGCTGAGAAATGTAATATCAATACAGTTGGTATTCATGGCATTCCACTAAGTAATTTGTTTACAAAAATCTTATGGCAATAAATCACCGCAAGATTCAACGGATACAGCAATTAAATATAAACTCGGCCTGATTTATCCGTGACTGTTGATTGTGTCGTGCTTGTTGTTACCAATAAACACGTGAGTCGTGACATATTCAACTTGAGAGATCCACGGATAAATCTGGCCGGATCAATAATTAACTTATTTCTTGGTTGGTACGGCTGTGGTTAAGCCCAATAGGCGCCACATTTGCATACCATCCCGATAATACTTGAGCTTCGAAGCCGGGTAACCGAAGGTCATCAGACCTTGGATCGCGCGTGGCGATTGGTCACACCAGACTCCGTTGCAAAACACGATCAGGGTCTTGGCAGATCTGAAATCTGATTTGCCGTCAGATCCTTTGCGTACACCCAGCGCTTCCAGTACCTTTTCCATATGCGGATTATCTGATTTTATGATGGAAAATGGAATGTTGATCGCCGATGGAATTGTTTCGGCTTTGTAGAAGTCTGGAAGGCGCGCATCAATCAACAAGCCAGTGCCATTTTTGACTTCCTTGCTAAGATAATTAAGCAACTCCAGCTCGCCGATTGTCTCTACACCAGGAGCAGCACTCATGGGGTGAATGCAGAACGGAGGGCAGGGGCGCGACGTTTTCGCAAAGTCGTCGATAATCTTGTTTCCTGTATCCGGAATACGCTGGATACGCACTTTCTGTCCGTTATGAATAACGTCCACATAGCCGATGGAGTCTGTAATTCCAACCTTGGTTTCAAGTGCGGACGCGCTGGAACCAAAAGCTAGCATAACCAACAGAAACAACGACACAATACTTCTCATTACGGTAGTTCTCATTATTAACCTCACAAAAGGGTGATTGAAAGACGCGAAAGAATGAACAATTCCGACTTTATATTTAGCAATTCCTACAGTTATCGCGACAGACTGTTCAACAAGTGCAACTGTTCGCGCGTTTCTTCGCTTTTGATAGTCTGCAAACAAGTTTTTGTTCCAGACCGGTTTTCTGGTGATTCGTACAAGCGTAATTCAGGTAATTTGATAGTCATTGATTCCCCTTTTCTTTCGATAGCTATCCAAGTGATTGTCGTTAAGACTGTAACCGATGGTGGTAATACCTTCACGCCATCGAATTCCCCATTTTCCTATCCACTTCCGACCAGAACTGGCCATTTGCAGAGAGTCCAGCACACTTAAGGTTAGTAACGTCCGGTCTTTGTGCCACACGTGCATTTCTCACGTATGGTTGTTGGAAGCGTTTCAACTGTTTAAATTGCAGTGAAGGAATTCGAAATGAACTTCAAACGCCCATTACCCCCCAGCTCTGCCGACTAAATCACTTACCTCAAATTTTCGCGATATTAGCTTCGGCAGAGTATCCCGTCAATGGCCATTGTTATGGCAGACGGCAAGCTCACATCCATCACTATCCGATACATAAATAAATCCGGCCCATCCGGCTTTTGCAATAAATTATCTACATGAATTTATAGAATAAAGTGTTGAATTAGGCTTGGCTAAATTGGTGATTCTGGGCCTGAAAGCACTATCGACCGATTAATTTTTTGGCTTTGTTGCGGTTTGTTATACTGCCACTGGAAATGATTTCTTCCAGTATTGTTTTCGCATCCTCATGCCGCCCCAACTCCTGATGCGTCCTTGCGATTTTGAGTTTCATTTCGTCTTCATCTCCAAATTTGGATACAGCCGTCCTTGATTGCGGATCCAAATTGGCATCGGAAACCAGGTGCCGCGTGATCATCAATTCCCTACGTTTTTTGCTGAGATTGTGGAGAATCATGTTACTTTCCTCTGAGATCGACTCTTTTTTTAATGATTGCGTTTGATCACCTGTTGCCAGAATGTGGCTTGCCCTTCGTCGGCTTCTGTAATAGCAAAAAAATACGGCTAAAAATGCAGCGAATCCAGTTCCGTAAATAAACCCTTTGGTTGTTGCCGAAATGGTGTCGGGTTCCTCGGATGGAGTTTTTTCTTCTACGGAAGGTGATTTCGACTGTGCCTTTTTCAGGGGGGCGTTATTATTTTTGCGTATTGAACTGGCAGGATTTTGCGGGGTGTTGTTATCCACTGCGGCGGCGAACGAGAGGGGTACTGACAGTGCTACGAGCAAAGGTATGATCAATAATTTATAGGAGCGAGTCATTGAATTTCAATCGGAAGAGTAGGTGAAGAGTAGGTGAGTGGTAAAGAATAAATGACTGCCAAATTTGGCAGTCATTCTTCAGTCTTGCAGGGTGTTCATCAGGTCAATCATGAACTCCGTATCTTCTTCGCTCTGGCTTTCCCACCCTGTAAATCCAAGGCCTTCCAGTACCCGAGTCCCCTGTGGCAGATCGCTGTCCATGCCAAGTAAAA
>JAGVFD010000179.1 GCA_020057805.1 Sideroxydans sp.
AAGCAGGGCGTTTCAGCGCGATCAGAATCGCCCACAGACCAAGCAAAACATACCAAGTCAGTGCTAGTTCAGGCAGACCTAATCCCAGCAATGACCAACCCTTGGTGGCGCACTCGCCCGAGCCGTGCATGAGTTCTTGCCACACTTCCGCCAGGGGAAAATTTTGCAACATAAAATCGAGACCGGGACCGCAGGCGGGCACTTGGTCTTTGGGTAAATGTTGCAGCCAGATGTGACGCGAGGAAACACCGATGCCGACCAATGCAGTGAGCGCAATCAACGTGGAATACACCCAACGCCCAACACGGCCTGCGTTGTGTAAAGCGGCGACAAAGAACAACGCACCGATAACGATAAACACGACGCGCTGAATCATGCACAGCGGGCAGGGATCTTCGCGCAAACCGTATTGCAAATACAAAGCGCCGCCGATTAAGCCTGCGACGATGAGCGCGCCAACGGAATAGAACCAACGATTAGAAATGTTGCGCCAATCTTTGAACATCATTCTGCCTCTTCAATCCATGTCGCTTGAATTGCTTCCAATACTTTTTCACCACCGCGTGTGTGGTCGTCATCGAAGCCATCCAACTCAACCACAAAATTGTGCAAATCCACAAAACGCACCGTAAGTGGATCCACGTCTGGATGCTTCTCCGCCAAAGCAATGGCAATGTCTCGCACGTCTATCCATTTCATTTTGAGTGCCCCTCCTTCGTCATGTTAATGGAGTATTTGGGTATCTCAACCACCAAGGCCGTCGCGCCCACCAATGCTTGGCAACTCAAGCGCGAGTTGGGTTCTAGCCCCCACGCTTTGTCCAACATGTCTTCTTCTAACTCGGTTGCTTCTTCGAGGCTGCGAAAACCTTCACGCACGATGACGTGGCAGGTAGTGCAGGCGCAAGATTTTTCACAAGCGTGTTCAACGTCAATTTCCTGCGCTAACAAAGCATCACAAATAGACATGCCGGGTGTCGCTTCAAACAGGGCGCCCTTGGGACATAACTCTTCATGCGGTAAGACAATAATTTGGGTCACTTTAATTCTCCAGTTCGGACATGTTATGCCCCTTCAAAGCGTGCGACACGCTTTGATCCATGCGTGCTTGCGCAAAGCTCACGGTGGCTTGGTTCAACGCTTCAACAGCACGTTTGATGGCGAGGTGATCATTTCCATTAAGCACGTTATGCAAGGCATCCATGCTGCTACGAATGCGCGTTTGAGAAGCCGTATCTAGCAGCGTTGCCCCATCTTGTTGCAAGGCATTTTCAACCGCCTCTAACAACTGTCCCGCTTCGGTTTGCTGTTCGCGCAAAGCACGTGCCTGCATGTCGTCGCGGGCGTATTGATTGCCGTCTTGCAACATGCGGGTGATGTCACCTTCGCTCAAACCATAAGATGGTTTGATGGTCACCGCTGACTCGACGCCACTGGTCATCTCGCGTGCGGACACACTTAACAAGCCATCTGCATCCACTTGGTAAGTCACACGAATCCGCGCTGAACCCGCCACCATGGCTGGGATGCCACGCAATTCAAATTTTGCCAGTGAGCGACAGTCCACCACCAACTCGCGCTCCCCCTGCACCACATGGATGCTCATCGCGGTCTGCCCGTCTTTATAGGTGGTGAATTCTTGCGCGCGCGCGCTCGGAATCGTGGTGTTGCGTGGAATAATCTTTTCAGTCAGGCCGCCCATCGTCTCGATACCGAGTGAAAGCGGAATAACATCGAGTAACAACCAATCATCAGCACTGCGATTACCCGCCAACACATTCGCTTGAATCGCTGCACCCAATGCGACCACCTTGTCAGGGTCGAGATTGGTGAGCGGTGTTTGCTTAAAAAATTCTTGCACGGCACGTTGCACCTGCGGCATACGCGTTGAGCCGCCCACCATCACCACGCCTTTAATGTCGTCCCCACTTAAACCCGCGTCGCGCAACGCTCGGCGTGTAGGCTGCATTGTGCGGGCGAGTAAGTTTTGCGTCATCGCATAAAAGTCTTCGCGCGTCAGCGTCACGTTCACCACTTTGTCGCCACTTAACACGGCGGTAATTTGGGTTTGCGCGTGGTCGGTCAGTTGCTCTTTCGCAGCACGAGCATAGGTCAGCAGCAAACGCGTGTCGTTCGCACTCAATTGCGATAGCTCGGCATTTTCTAATATCCAACAGTAAATACGCTGATCGAAATCGTCACCGCCTAGCGCAGAGTCACCATTGGTGGCCAACACCTCAAACACACCTTTAGATAAACGCAAAATGGAGATGTCAAACGTGCCACCACCCAAGTCATACACGGCATACACGCCTTCCGCAGCATTATCTAATCCATACGCAATCGCGGCGGCAGTAGGCTCGTTGAGCAAGCGCAATACGTTCAATCCCGCCAACTTCGCCGCATCTTTGGTGGCCTGACGTTGTGCATCATCAAAGTAAGCGGGCACGGTAATCACAGCCCCGACCAAGTCTCCGCCCAACGAACGCTCGGCGCGGTCACGCAGCACTTTCAAAATTTCGGCAGACACTTCAACCGGACTTTTTACCCCCGCCACCGTGCGCAACTGCAACATGCCGGGCGAATCTACAAAGCGATACGGCAAGTCAACCACCTCGCCCACATCTTTCAATCCCCGCCCCATAAAACGCTTCACTGACACGATGGTATTTTGCGGATCAACACTCTGCACCGCTTGCGCAGCAACGCCCACTTGTGCCGCCCCTTCAGCGAGATAACGCACCACAGAGGGCAACAAAGCGATACCTGCGTCATCGTTCAACACCACGCTGATACCGTTTCGTACTGTCGCCACCAACGAGTTGGTCGTGCCAAGGTCGATGCCTACTGCCAGTCGATGCTGGTGCGGTGCGGCGCTTAGACCGGGTTCGGAGATTTGGAGGAGTGCCATATTCAGGAATCTAATTCGTCGTAGGCGGAAGAGATTTCTTCCGCAAGTTTTTCTAGAAAGCGTAATTTTCGCACAGAGCCCGCCGCAGCCAGCATGTCGTGTGATTCATCAATCTGAACCCCCAACTGCTGCTGCAACAATTTTGTCTCTCTTCGATTGTTATCACTCAACCCATCCAGTGCATCCACATTTTTTGCTTCGATGGCTTCTTGCAAGGCTTCGCGCCATTCCATCTGCTGCATTAAAAAATCTAGCGGCATCGCTGTATTGGTCTCTTCCTGCGTATCAACACCTTGCAACGACAGCAAGTACCGCCCACGCGCCAACGGACTGCGCAAGGTCTGATAACCCTCGTTAATGCGTGTTGACCACTGCATCGAGAGGCGTTGCTCGGATTCAGAAAGATGGGAGAACTTGTCAGGATGGACTTGCGATTGTAAATCGCGGAAGCGCTGATCTAGCGCCGCAACATCAATGGCAAAACGTGGCTGGAGTTCGAACAACTGGAAGAAGTCCTGCTGGAAGTTGTCGGTGTTGATGTTCATGCTAAAACCTTTTTATCCACGAAAAGCACGAACAAAAACGCAATCAAACACAAAAGTTCGCATCCCCACTTTCGTGCCTTTCGTGTTTTTCGTGGAAAAATGCAGTTTGCACTTATTAAACCTTGAAGCTCTCTCCACATCCACACGCATCCTTCACGTTTGGATTATTGAACTTGAAACCTTCATTCAGCCCTTCGCGAGTGTAGTCCAACTCCATGCCGTCGATGTAAGGCAAGCTTTGCGGATCGACCAGTACGGTCACGCCATGGCTGTTAAATTGCAGGTCAGCATCATCGGCCGCATCCGCGAATTCCAATTTGTAAGCCATGCCGGAGCATCCGCTGGTGCGCACACCTAAACGCAGACCCACACCTTTGCCGCGTTTAGTCAAAAAATTCTGCACATGCTTGGCAGCGTTTTCCGTCAACGTGATGCTCATGCTTAACTCCTATTTGTTTCCGTTACAGGCCGCAGTTTCAACGTTTGCGCCATGTTTAGATTTGTAATCCGCTACCGCCGCCTTGATCGCATCTTCCGCCAAGATAGAGCAGTGAATCTTCACGGGCGGCAATGCTAACTCTTCTGCGATGTGCGTGTTTTTGATCGCCAACGCCTGATCGACCGTCTTGCCTTTGACCCACTCAGTCACCAAGGAACTTGATGCGATAGCCGAACCGCAACCGTAAGTCTTGAACTTCGCATCTTCGATGATGCCGTCCTTGCCGACTTTGATCTGCAGCTTCATCACATCACCGCAAGCAGGGGCGCCGACCATACCGGTGCCCACGAATGAGTCGCTCTTATCCATCGAACCTACGTTACGTGGGTTCTCATAGTGATCTAGTAATTTTTCGCTGTATGCCATTTGATGCTCCTTTCGTCGCGGAGAAGGGGGAAGAGGTAAGGGAGAAGGGGAAAACCCCTTGCGCTCCGTTTTTGACTTTCCTCTTTCCCCCTTCTCCCTTTACCCTTTTCAGATTTTTAGTGCGCAGCCCATTGCACAGTATTCAGGTCAACGCCGTCTTTGTACATCTCCCATAAGGGGGATAGCTCGCGCAATTTTGTAATCCTGTCGTGTAATAGCTTTATCGTGAAATCTACCTCTTCAACCGTGGTAAAGCGCCCCACGGTGAAACGAATAGAACTGTGTGCCAGTTCATCATTACGCCCCAAAGCACGCAACACATAGGACGGCTCCAAGCTCGCTGAAGTGCAGGCAGAACCGCTGGATACCGCGATATCTTTGACCGCCATAATGAGCGATTCGCCTTCGACAAAGTTAAAACTGACGTTCAAGTTGTGGGGAACACGCTGCTCCATGTCACCGTTCAAGAAAACTTCTTCCATACTCATAAAGCCGGCCCACAGACGGTCGCGCAACATACGGATGCGCTCGTTCTCGGTTGCCATTTCTTCTTGAGCAATACGGAACGCTTCACCCATACCGACGATCTGATGCGTCGCCAAGGTGCCGGAACGGAAACCACGTTCGTGACCGCCGCCATGCATCTGGGCTTCCAAGCGTACGCGTGGTTTGCGACGCACATACAACGCGCCGATGCCTTTCGGACCGTAAGTCTTGTGTGCCGAGAACGACATCAAATCGACTTTAAGTTTTTGCAAGTCGATGACCACTTTACCTGTCGCCTGCGCCGCATCCACATGGAACAAGATACCGCGTTCACGGCAAATTTCACCAATCGCTGCGATGTCTTGAATCACGCCTATCTCATTGTTCACATACATCACCGACACGATAACGGTGTCGGGACGCAATGCCGCTTTAAGCTTGTCCAAATCAAGCAAACCATTCGGTTCTGGATCAAGATAAGTTGCTGAAAACCCCTGACGCTCTAGTTCGCGCACCGTATCCAAGATGGCTTTGTGTTCGGTCTTCACCGTGACGATATGCTTGCCCTTCTCGGCATAGAAATTTGCTGCCCCCTTCAAGGCCAAGTTGTTCGACTCGGTCGCGCCCGATGTCCACACAATTTCTTTAGGGTCGGCGTTCACTAGGGCAGCCACCTGCTCACGCGCACGCTCCACTGCCTCTTCCGCCGTCCACCCATAGGCATGCGAACGCGAAGCAGGATTGCCGAACTGTTCGGTCAAAAATGGAATCATCACCGCAGCCACACGCGGGTCTACCGGCGTAGTAGCGGAATAATCCATGTAGATAGGGAAGTGCAACGTCATTTTCTTTCCTTAATCAAGCAGTAGCAGATAACTTACTCATCGACTTACTCAAGGTAATCGGTGCAACATCTGACTTAACCGTTTTAGCTTGCCCATCGGCCACTTGCTGCAAGGTGATTTGCTGCAAATACTCATGAATTTTGTCGCTTAAACCCAGCCACAAATCATGCGTCGAACATGGCTCGCCATCTTTGCAAGTGCCCATACGATCGCAATTAGTCGCATCGAGCGGTTCATCCACCGCAATCACAATGTCCGCGATGGAAATTTTATTCGCGGGGCGTGACAAGCAATACCCCCCACCCGGGCCGCGCACGCTGGCAACTACATTATTCTTGCGCAATTTAGAAAACAGCTGCTCCAAATACGACAACGAAATTTTTTGGCGGTCGCTAATCGCGGCCAAAGTAATCGGCCCTTTACCCCCTCGTTGAGTCAGGTCAACCATCGCAGTTACGGCAAAACGTCCTTTAGTAGTGAGGCGCATATTTTTTCCTTACTTTAATTAATCGGCTTAAACGAAAGGGGTAAGCAAAACTCGCATTAGCCCCGCAGTGAATGAATCATAGAATACCCGACAACTTTAATCAACAATCTTATTCAAGTGGTTGGGATCGAACTTATCAGCGGTGGCGCGCTCTTCATCCACGCGCACGCCCATCTTTTCTAATTGCTGAAGAATCAACTCGATACGCTGATCTACCGTGACACTATGCCCAATCAATCCATGTAGCGCTTTAGCCACAGGGTCGTTTTGGTCATTGCCAATACCGTAAGCATTAAAGCCCGCAACGACTTTCTTCTCTTCATCCAAAATA
>JAGVFD010000197.1 GCA_020057805.1 Sideroxydans sp.
CCAACCCAGCCAATCAAACCAGCGATACGTTATCTGTGGCAATGACTTCTGCCACCCCCGCATTAATTTCGATACAAGCATCTCCTACTATCATCCCTAAATCTTTGGGCGCCTCTTCAGGAACCTCAACCTTGATAGCCACAGTAAATGATGCGACGGGTAATCCTGTAGGCGGCGCACCTGTTTTCTTCTCCATTATCAACCCCACGGGTGGCGGCGAAACCATTTCACCAGTGATTGCTTATACCGCCTCCACTTCTGGGAATGGGTTGAAATTAGGGGAAGCAAAAGCCACGTTCACAGCCGGCTCTCTATCATCAGATACAAACGGTATTCAAATACGAGCTCAAGCACTAGGCATCCTTCCTGTCGTTGCAACGGAGCTCAAAGGACTCAACGCGACGACTTCGGGCAATGATGCTTCCATCGTAATTGGCGGCACTGCAACCTCTATGGCATTTGGTCAAGCAACCTCTTTAGGATTAAATTCAAACTCGACGGCATATGTTCTCCCTATGTCAGTAACTGTTGCAGACGGCAACGGCAACCCCGCGCCTGCGGGTACTCTAGTCAATTTGAGTTTATGGCCTATTGCATGGAGTACAGGCACAAACTGCACCGTAGGTGCCAGCTATTTTAATGAGGACTATAATGAAGATTCGGCTCTTAACGGCACAGAAGATGGCGCAAGGGCGGTATACACTCTCGGCGCGAGCCAGCCTTCAATCGCCCCCGCATCTACTGGAAATAAAGATGCGTTAATCACCCCGGCAAACTCTGTGTCTGGAACAGTACCTTCAACAGTGACGACAGACGCAACGGGCTTGGCTGTGTTTAATCTGACTTATCCAATCTCCAGTGCGTTATGGACGGTAGTTAGGTTACGTGCAACCACACTTGTGCAAGGATCGGAGGCGATTGGTCAAACTCAATTCAGATTTGGTGCATTATCAACTGATTTAACACCTTGCCGACTACCTGATTCACCACATAAACCTTAAATTACCGCTCTCAATCAAAAAGGGGCAGCCTTTCGGCTGCCCCTTTGCTTTGTAGCACCCAGATTTCTAGGCTTCTTCTACAAAAAACAATCTTCGATGCTCCCGAATCGCGTAGCGGTCTGTCATGCCGGCGATGTAGTCGGCGACAGAACGTACGCGGTCAGCTTCGGCGGCAGCGTTGAATTGGGGGGGAAGTAAGCGCGGGTCGCTAATGAAGGCGTTGAATAGGTCGCCGATGATGCGCTGTGCTTTGGCGCTCATGCGCAGCACAAGATAGTGCCGATAAAGATGGGTGCGCAGGAAGGCTTTTAATTCACGATTAAGTGTATGCATTTCGCTACTGAAGGCAACGAGTGCATGGTTGTTTCTCACTTGGGCCACGCTGCTGGGTTGATATTGGCGCAGGTTACTTTCCGTCTGTTCGATAAGGTCGCTGACGAGTGCGTTAATCATGCGTCGCACGGTTTCGTGAACCACGCGTCGTTCAGGTAATTGGGGGTAGACCTTGCGCACGTCTTCTAGATGCATAGCGAATAAACGCACCGAGGAGAGTTGCTCTAAAGTGATAAGGCCAGAGCGCAGACCGTCGTCTACGTCGTGATTGTTGTAAGCAATTTCGTCGGCCAAATTGGCGATTTGCGCTTCCATTGAAGGGCGTTGATTCTTTAAGAAGCGTTCACCTACATTGCCTAGCTGGGCAGCATGTTCGAGCGAGCAATGTTTGAGGATGCCTTCACGTGTTTCAAAGGTAAGATTAAGTCCATCAAACGCGGCATAGCGCTCTTCCAGCACATCGACGACGCGTAAAGATTGCAGGTTGTGTTCAAAGCCGCCCAAGTCTTTCATACAGGCGTTAAGTGCGTCTTGCCCAGCATGTCCAAACGGGGTGTGGCCAAGATCGTGGGCTAGACAGATGGCTTCGACCAAGTCTTCGTTGACTCGCAAACGGCGCGCAATGGAACGGCCTATTTGCGCCACTTCAATACTGTGGGTGAGGCGCGTGCGAAACAGGTCGCCTTCATGATTAACGAAAACTTGAGTTTTATATTCCAAACGACGAAAGGCGGCGGAGTGGATGATGCGATCTCGGTCTCGTTGAAACTCACTGCGCCCGGTGGGGGCGGCTTCTTCCACCGCTCTGCCCAATGCGCTGACGCTGACTGCGTACGGGGCAAGCAGTGACTCAACCACTGCATGCCTCTAATGTTTGTTCAAGGAGGGTTTGTGGCACTTCGCCTGTTATCACGGCTTCCCCTAGCGATTTGAGTAGAACAAATCGAATCTTTCCATTCGCAACTTTTTTATCTAGCCCCATTAGGTCTAGATAGCGCGCCGCACCGAGCTTGGGTGCAACAGTGGGCAGACCTGCGCGCTCAAATAAAACGCGCACACGCTGCACGTCGGCCTCATTCAACCAGCCCATGCGACGCGACAAATCAACCGCCATGAAGGTGCCCGCCGCCACCGCTTCACCATGTAGCCAAACCCCATAGCCCATTGCATTTTCGATGGCGTGGCCAAAGGTGTGGCCTAGATTAAGCAGGGCGCGCTCGCCACTTTCGCGCTCATCGACGCCCACCACTTCGGCTTTGTTTTGGCAGCTGCGAGCGATTGCGTATTGCAATGCGTCCACATCTCGGGCGAGTAGTTTGTCCATATTGGATTCCAACCAGACCAAAAATGGCAAGTCACGAATCAGCCCATATTTAATGACCTCGGCCAACCCTGCTTTCAACTCTCGATCGGGCAGGGTGTTAAGCGTTGAAATATCCGCTAAAACCACGAGGGGCTGATAAAAAGCCCCAATCATATTTTTGCCCAAAGGATGATTAATGCCCGTTTTACCGCCCACGGACGAGTCCACTTGTGACAATAGCGTGGTGGGGATTTGTATAAAGGGAACGCCGCGTAAATAAGTTGCAGCGGCGTAACCGGTGATGTCGCCAATGACACCTCCACCCAAGGCAATCAACGGGGTGCTACGTTCACACCGCGCCGCAAGCAATTCGCCATATATTGTGTTGAGGCTTTCACTATTTTTGTATGACTCGCCATCGGGCAGCACGATGTTGCTCACTTGAACGCCGTGCTTCTGCAAGCCAGCACTGATTCGCTCCAAATACAGTGGCGCAACGGTGGTGTTACTGATGATGGTGACGCGTTGATTAGGCAGGTATTTGAGCAGTAAGTCAGCCTTATCTAGCAAGTCGCACCCAATGTGAATGGGATAGCTGCGTTCAGATAATCCAACTTCCAATGTCTGCATTTTTATTTCCCTGTGAAGTGGCATTTTTAGCAACGCACGCAACCTATTTTCCAAACGTTGCAGCAAAATTTGAACACTTTGCTTGCCCGTTGGCATGATGACATCAGCTATTTCAGCGTAGAGTGCGTCCCGTTGCTCATACAGTTCTTGCAGCTTTGCGCGCGGATCTGCCGTTTGCAATAGGGGTCTATTTTGATCATGACGGGTACGTTGCCATAGGTCGTGCACATTACTCTTGAGATACACCACGACCCCACCGCCTTGAAGTACCTCACGATTATGAGCGCTAATGACAGCGCCACCACCAGTCGCAAGAACTATATCTCGACGCAGCATTAACTCTTCCAACACATTTGCTTCGCGCTGACGAAAACCTTCCTCACCCTCGACATCAAAAATATGCCGAATCGTTACCCCCGTACGACGTTGAATTTCAACGTCTGAATCTACAAAAGATTTTCCGAGTTGTTTCGCAAGCAACTTTCCTGCCGTCGTTTTTCCGGATCCCATCATGCCGACAAGAATAA
>JAGVFD010000228.1 GCA_020057805.1 Sideroxydans sp.
AAGAAAGTGATTGATGATTTACTACTACGTTACATCGAATCTTTGGTGTATCAAGCGGTGGTAGAGAATATCGCTTCTGAACAAAGTTCACGTATGGTGGCGATGAAGGCGGCTTCTGATAACGCGAAGAGTGTTATTAGCGAGCTTAAGCTGGTCTACAACAAAGCACGTCAAGCAGCGATTACCAAGGAAATTTCGGAAATCGTGGGCGGGGCAGCGGCGCTGGCCTAATTAGCATAACTGCTAGCTTAAGTTGAGTTAGCCAAAGAATTTAGAATTAACTTAGACGGGGAATCTTAAAATGAGTCAAGGAAAGATTGTTCAGTGTATCGGCGCGGTGGTTGACATCGAGTTTCCGCGCGACAAAATGCCAAAAGTTTATGAAGCGTTGACCCTGGCGGATGCCGGCACATCAACTGCTGAGCCAGGCTTGACCTTTGAGGTCGAGCAACAACTGGGCGATGGCGTAGTTCGTACAATTGCGATGGGTTCGTCTGACGGTTTGCGTCGTGGCATGTTGGTCAATGCTTCTGGACAAGCTATTCAAGTTCCTGTTGGTACAGGAACACTGGGCCGCATCATGGACGTGTTGGGTCGCCCAATTGATGAGGCAGGTGATATCCAGTGCACAGAGCGCCGCTCTATTCACCAAGCAGCGCCAAAATTTGATGAACTGTCTCCTTCCGTTGACTTGCTCGAAACTGGTATCAAGGTGATTGACTTGGTTTGCCCATTCGCTAAGGGTGGTAAAGTCGGTCTGTTCGGTGGTGCGGGTGTGGGTAAGACCGTGAACATGCTGGAACTGATCAACAACATCGCTAAGCAACACGCAGGTTTGTCCGTGTTTGCCGGTGTGGGTGAGCGTACTCGTGAAGGTAACGACTTCTACCACGAAATGACAGAAGCTGGCGTTATCAACACTGAAGACTACACAAAATCAAAAGTGGCGATGGTGTTCGGTCAGATGAACGAGCCGCCTGGAAACCGTTTGCGCGTTGCGCTGTCTGGTTTGACCATGGCTGAGAAATTCCGTGACGAAGGTCGTGACATCCTGTTCTTCGTAGACAATATCTACCGCTACACACTGGCCGGTACTGAAGTTTCTGCGCTGTTGGGTCGTATGCCTTCTGCTGTGGGTTACCAACCAACATTGGCTGAAGAAATGGGCCGCTTGCAAGAGCGTATCACTTCGACTAAGGTAGGTTCGATCACTTCTATCCAAGCTGTGTACGTTCCAGCGGATGACTTGACCGACCCATCTCCAGCGACCACCTTCTTGCACCTCGACTCCACCGTTGTGTTGTCACGTGACATCGCTTCTTTGGGTATCTACCCAGCGGTTGATCCACTTGACTCCACTTCTCGTCAACTCGACCCATTAGTCGTAGGCGAAGAGCATTACACAGTGGCACGTCGCGTACAACAAACTCTGCAACGCTACAAAGAATTGCGCGACATCATCGCGATTCTGGGTATGGATGAATTGGCACCAGAAGACAAATTGGCTGTGGCTCGCGCTCGTAAGATCCAGCGTTTCTTGTCTCAACCGTTCCACGTTGCTGAGCAATTCACTGGCGCTCCAGGCAAATACGTCACGCTGAAAGAGACTATCAAGGGCTTCAAGGCAATTGTTGACGGAGAGTACGATCACCTTCCAGAGCAAGCTTTCTACATGGTCGGCGGTATCGAAGAGGCAGTAGAAAAAGCCAAGACCCTGCAATAATAATCGGGAGCAACTATGGCAATGACCGTACATGTGGACGTAGTGAGCGCAGAAGCGCAGATTTTCTCTGGCTTGGCTGAGTTCGTCGTTGTTCCAGGCGAAATGGGCGAGTTGGGAATCTATCCGCGCCACACAGCACTGATGACTCGCATCAAACCGGGTGCAGTGCGCATCAAGCAACCTGACCAAGAAGAGCTGTTGATTTATGTGTCGGGCGGCATGTTGGAAGTGCAACCGAGTGTCGTTACTATTTTGGCTGATACCGCGATTCGCGGTGCTGACCTAGATGAGGCGCGTGCACTGGAAGCTAAACAAGCAGCCGAAGAAGCGATGAAGAATCGTAGTTCTGACATTGACTACGCCGCCGCGCAAGCGGAGTTGGCCGAAGCCTTGGCTCAACTGCGTGCCATTTCGCAAATGCGTAAGCACACGCACTAAAGCCTGTGACATAAGCACCAAACAAAAAGCAGCTTCGGCTGCTTTTTTGTTGCGCCAAAGCTATACTGCACGCTCTAGAAATTGAGCCTGAAAATGAATCCTCTAAATATCGTCATTCTCGCTGCCGGCAAAGGCACGCGCATGTATTCCGACCAACCCAAAGTGCTCCATGCACTGGCGGGAAAACCTCTGGTACAGCATGTATTAGATAGAGCGACTGAACTCAAACCTCAACAAATTTGTGTGGTGTATGGACACGGTGGTGAGCTTGTTCCGCAGGCAATGTCGGCTTATAGCGCGAAGTTTGTCATTCAAGAACCTCAGCTAGGCACGGGTCACGCGGTGCAGCAAGCCATGCCGCATTTGGCAGACGCTAGTCGCACCTTGGTGTTGTACGGGGATGTACCCTTGACCCAATTGGACACACTGCAACATATGCAGCAAGCGGGTGGGGGCTTGGTTTTGCTCACTGTTAATTTAGATAATCCCACGGGCTATGGTCGCATCGTGCGCAATTCACAAGGCGCAGTGCAGCGCATCGTGGAAGAAAAAGATGCGAATGATGAGCAGCGAAAAATCAAAGAAGTGAACACAGGCATCCTGCTGGCACCCACGCAAAAGTTACGCGAATGGCTAGCCAAGCTGGGCAATAATAATGCTCAAGGTGAGTACTACCTCACCGATATCGTCGCGATGGCAGTGGCGGATTGTGTTGCTGTTCAAACCACACAACCCACGCAACGCTGGGAAGTGGAAGGCATCAACAACAAATCACAACTGGCCACTTTGGAGCGGGTTTGGCAGCAAACGATTGCCAGCAAACTGATGACACAGGGTGTGACTTTGGCTGATCCCGCGCGCTTGGATGTACGAGGAAGGCTGACGTGTGGACGCGATGTTGAGATTGATGTGGGCTGTATTTTTGAAGGTGAAGTGAGCCTAGGCGACAAAGTGCGCGTGGGCGCTTACAGCATCCTACGCAATGCCAGCATCGCGCAAGGAACACAGATTGCATCTTACAGCCACATAGATAGCAGCGAAGTGGGGGCTAACTGCCATATCGGTCCGTATGCGCGTTTGCGTCCTGGCAGTAAGCTGGCAGAGGATGCGCATGTGGGCAATTTTGTCGAAATTAAAAACAGTGAAATTGGTAAAGGCAGCAAGGCCAATCACTTGAGCTACATCGGCGATAGCACGGTGGGAAGTCGTGTGAACATCGGCGCGGGCACCATTACCTGCAATTATGATGGCGCGAATAAATTCCGCACCATCATCGAAGACGACGCATTCATTGGCTCGGATACGCAACTGGTCGCTCCCGTCCGGGTGGGCAAAGGCGCAACCATCGGCGCAGGCTCAACCATCACCAAAGATGCACCACCAGGCGAGTTGACCTTGTCGCGCAGCAAACAAATTTCAATCAGCGGATGGCAACGTCCCGTTAAACAAGCGAAGGACAAAAAGTGAATTCCTTTTTCCTTCCCCCTTCACTTTTCTCAAAGGTTTAATCATGTGTGGAATCGTCGGTGCTGTCGCTAAAAGAAATATCGTCCCTATTCTGGTGAATGGACTGCTGCGTCTTGAATATCGTGGATATGACTCCGCAGGCTTGGTCGTGGTGCATGATGGCAAGCTTGATCGCGTACGCAGCGCAGGTCGTGTGGCTGAATTAAAAGACAAGAGCGCCCATACCTACGGTGAATTAGGAATCGCTCACACGCGCTGGGCGACCCACGGCGTACCGAGCGAGCGCAATGCTCATCCCCACATGAGCCGCAACCTAATTGCGGTTGTGCATAATGGCATCATCGAAAACTACGAAGAGTTGCGCACTGAATTGACTGCACAAGGTTACGAATTCACATCCGATACGGATACCGAAGTCATCGCCCATCTGGTGCATAGTCACTACAAACAAGGTAATTTGTTGTTGGCGACACAAACCGCCTTGAAAGAGTTAGTCGGCGCTTATGCTATTGGCGTTGTGGCTGCAGACAATCCACATCAACTCATCGCCGCCCGTAAAGGAAGCCCGTTGTTGTTGGGTGTTGGTAAGGGTGAGCACTTCGTTGCATCAGATATGTCAGCGCTTCTGCAAGTTACTAAGAACGTGGTCTATCTGGAAGAAGGCGACGTGGTCGAGGTCAATTTAGCCGACTACCGCATCTTCGATCAGCAGGGCAATGCAGTACAGCGTCCTGTACATGTGAGTGAATTGGACAACGACAGCGTAGAGCTGGGCGAGTACCAACACTACATGCAGAAGGAAATTCACGAGCAACCGCAAGCGTTGGCGAACACTTTGGAATCCGTGTGCAACAGCCAGTCTTTAGTACCCGGCATATTTGGTGCGGACGCTAACACCATCTTTCCACAAATTGAAAACATCCTGATTTTGGCTTGCGGTACCAGCAATCATTCTGGCCAAGTAGCACGCTACTGGTTGGAAGAGATCGCGGGCATTCCGTGCAGCGTTGAGATCGCCAGTGAATATCGTTATCGCGTCAGCGTACCTAACCCGAAAACGCTAGTCGTCACCATTTCACAGTCCGGTGAAACAGCCGACACCTTGGCTGCGCTCATTCATGCTAAAGCAACCGGTCACAACTTCACCTTGGGTATTTGCAACGTGCCCGAAAGCGCCATCATTCGCCAATCCAAATTGCGTTTGTTGACACGTGCAGGCCCCGAAATTGGCGTGGCCTCTACCAAGGCATTTACAACACAACTCGCGGCGTTGTTCCTGCTGACCTTGGTATTGGCAAAATTGCGAGGACGACTGGATGCTGCACAAGAACAACAGTTCCTGCATGAACTGCGTCATCTTCCAACTGCCGTGCAAAAGGTATTGGCGTTAGAGCCGAAAATTGCTGCAATGGCCAAGTACTTTGCGAATAAACACCACGCTCTATTTTTAGGACGCGGGATGCACTTCCCGATAGCGGCAGAAGGTGCATTGAAGCTTAAAGAGATTTCCTACATTCATGCCGAAGCTTACCCAGCGGGAGAATTGAAGCATGGTCCTTTAGCCTTGGTCGATGCCGACATGCCTGTGGTATCGGTCGCGCCAAACGACACGCTGTTGGAAAAGCTGAAGTCGAATCTGCAAGAAGTTAAAGCACGCGGCGGGGAACTGTTTGTCTTTGCCGATGCTGACACGCACATGAAAGAATCCGACGGCGTGCACATCCTACAAATGCCGGAACACGCGGGTTTTTTAAGCCCGATTCTGCACACTATTCCTTTGCAACTGCTGGCTTATTACGTGGCGTTAGAAAAGGGAACAGATGTGGATAAGCCAAGAAACTTAGCAAAATCCGTTACGGTGGAATAAGAGCCGAAGCTAGGCGAAGTGTATTAACGTGGCAAGCCCTAAGGTTGCCGCCAACAAAAGCGCAATGACTGATAGCCAGGCATTGCGTTTTTTTTGTTCTGCCAACATCGCCAGCAACAGCGGGGCGGCTTGCGCGGCCACATCATCCTTTAAGCGTTGATGCAACAGCCGAGGGATTTGCGGCAGTAAAGAAGCATAGCGTGGCGCTTCTGCTTTCAACGTCCGAATGAAACCACGCCAACCCACCTGCTCACTCATCCAGCGTTCCAACCAAGGTTTGGCAGTTTTCCACAAATCGAGTTCAGGATCGAGCTGCAATCCTAACCCTTCGATATTGAGCAAAGTTTTTTGCAGCAGAACCAGCTGAGGTTGAATTTGAATACCAAAGCGACGTGAAGTTTGGAACAGGCGTAACAGCACTTTACCAAATGAAACCTCACGCAACGGCTTATCGAAAATAGGTTCGCATACCGAGCGAATCGCCGCCTCAAATTCATCCACACGCGTATCCGCAGGCGCCCAGCCAGACTCAATGTGTAGCTCCGCCACGCGCTTGTAATCACGGTTGAAGAAGGCGATGAAATTTTGTGCGAGATAGTTTTTGTCGGTATCCGTGAGCGTACCCATGATGCCAAAATCGAGTGCCACGTAACGCCCATCACGCGCCACCAAGATATTGCCAGGGTGCATATCTGCATGGAAAAACCCATCGCGGAACACCTGCGTGTAGAAGATCTCCACCCCATCGCTCGCCAACTTTGACAAGCTGATGCCCGCGTCGCGTAACGCGCTAATTTGGCTGACAGGTATGCCGTGCATACGCTCCATCACCATCACCTGCTCAGAGCACCAATCCCAATGCACCTCGGGAACCAGCAGCAAACGCGCATCAGAAAAATTGCGGCGTAACTGACTGGCGTTGGCTGCCTCGCGCATCAGGTCCAGCTCGTCATGAAGATACTTCTCAAACTCAGCAACGACCAACTTTGGTTTCAATCGCTTGCCATCAGCCCACCAACGTTCGATGAGTCCTGCACATACGCGCAATAAAGCAATGTCGTGTTCGATGGTGAGTTGAATACCGGGGCGCAAAATCTTTACGGCCACTTCGCGGCCATCCGGTAATACTGCGAAATGCACTTGCGCTACCGATGCGCTAGCCACAGGCGTGGTGTCAAAGCTGGCAAACACCTCGTGCAAAGGTTTGCTGTAAGCCGTTTCCAGCAAAGCCACAGCCTGCGCAGAAGGGAAGGGCGGCACTTGGTCTTGCAGCTTCGCCAACTCGTCGGCGATGTCAGTGGGAATTAAATCGCGGCGAGTGGAAAGCAGCTGGCCAAACTTAACGAAGATAGGCCCGAGTGTTTCGAGGGCGAGGCGCAAACGTTCCGCGCGTGGGC
>JAGVFD010000002.1 GCA_020057805.1 Sideroxydans sp.
AGCCGTGAACTCTCCCAAGTCGATTGCCGCAAAGTTCAGCATCCCAAATTCAGCCATAGTCAGCCCTGAACAATCAGAGTTGGCGCGTCCAATCTGAGCTACGGCGGCTGTGTTGATGATCTTGGCCAACTTAGAGTTGAAACAGCAATAGCTTCTGGTTATCGAGGTGCAGAAGAATCCGTTGCAAGTAGAACTATATTGGCGGCATAGACCTGCGCCATTCTTTTGAGCGAGGTCTTTTTCTGCCTTCTCGCACGAAGTCAGTTCGACCACGATCAGGATGGCGACAGCGACTGCGAATGATGTGGGATCGAACGCGAAGGAGAATCCAGCGACCGATGAATAAGTCATGGTGAGCCCATAGGCAGACATGGAGAAACCACCAGCCGCTGCACCTGATGCCGCCGCCATCATTGCCGAACCACCACGAGCTGCGTTGAATGTACTCGACATGATGTCGTACATATAGGCACTACCAGCTTTAATTGCTTGGCCACCAGCTGTGGTTATGATTTTGCCTCCAATGCTTGAATTCTTAACCGCCCCTCCTTTGGGGTCACAGCACCTAGACAAGCTGTTGTGAACACAACTCCCAGCCTCTCCGCTAAAAATTCGCTGATTAGAGTCAACGTAAGTAGCTGCCTGTCGCCCAGCCTCGTGCGCCGAAACAGCAAGTGCTAGGTCGTTATCAGGATCATGGCCAGAGTTAAAGCAGTTTCCGCCAGTGCAATACTGTTGTGCGCCGCAATCCAGAACGGTAGATGTTGCACCAGCCGTAGGACAGCTATATGACTTCTCGTAGAGCATGCAGTTGGCGGCAGTTCCACCAGCAGGACTGACGCATGTGGACGTGCTTAAAGTGCATCCTTGGGTTTGCAGTGCCGCACAGTTGGACGATTGAGACATGCATGTATAAGAACGCACTCCGCTGGCATTTTCAGCGAGGGTGCAAGTGGGATTGTCGGCCGCTGATACGCACTGCGTGGCGGAAGTAACATCTGTCGAGGTGGTGTAGGAACCGTCCAACAATACGGTGTTGCTCCGTGTTGCCGTACTATCGCCACAACGATAAGTGTTCGTCCACTTCATGCAGCCAGAGCCAGGTGTAGCGCCGGGAGTCGAGCAGACGGAATCGACTTGCTGGCATCCGGCCGTTGAGCCAATGGCCGAGCAGTAATCAACGGGGTTTTGAGCAGTGCAATTGTATGTGTCTGTGTACTGCCAGCACGCTGCATTGATGGCAGGGTCGGTTAGACAGACATCTACACCACTGATCTTCTTGCATGCCGCGGCATCCACACAAACTGTGCCAGTCTTGACGCACTGCAAAGCAAAGGATTCCCCTACGAGCAGCAGGAGTGATGCAAATAGGATTGAGCGAATCATAGCGCGGCTGCCTCCTGAACATTACAGCCGTTGTTGACGGCACTCGACACTACAGGAGGTTGAACGCACATTGAACTTGTGCCGGAACCTGTGAGAGTTGTATTGGCGGGGCAGGTGTAAGTAATGCCAGCAACAGAGCCACATCTCGTGTTGTTTAGTAGAGCTATCTGACCCGTTGGACAGTACCAGCGCGGACAGTACAAGCCGCATTTACCAAGAACCCCAGAACAATCAGACCTGGAGGTGCATTTCTTGACCGGGTTTACTGTGCCGACGCAGTTTGGGCCAGATAGGGTTTGACCTACTGGACATGGCAAGTAAACCAAGGTCGCGGCAAACGGAGTCGGCTGCGTTATCGTCACCTGTACCGTCCTATCGCACGTCTGCGGCAAATAAGTGTTCACCGTCTTGTCACACTTGTAATCTGTGAACTCATCAACTATCACCACACGGCCAACCGTGCATTGCTGTGCAGCAGTTCCCTTGAACTCGCTACAGATTTCCGTAGTCGCGGGTGGGCCTACAGTCTTGTTCACGCATCCAGAGAACGCTCCCACAGCATTGGGGTCTGCGATACCCAAAGAAGATGCAGCCAACGCATTCGCATTCGCCATAATCGCTCTGGATGGAGCCAATAGACTCGGTGGGATTGCGATCACCGGCCTGTTCGACGGGTTGGCCACCATCAAATTTATGGCCTCGCAGTTTTGTCGCAGGAAAGGATCTGGGTTGGGTGCGCCAGTCGCACAATTCGACACTTTGGATTGCCCCGCCGAAACCGTATTGCCATTACCGTTCTGGAACAACGTGCTCTCCGGCGCTGTGCCGTTGGAGTTGTAGTAAGTCGGATTGAATTGATTGACGGTTGATGCAACGCTTCCGCCTGACACGTTAGCGGCCGCGCTAGATTGAGCGCTTGCCGCCAATGCCTGCGCGTCTGCAAAAGCCTGTTGCGCTGGCGTAAGTGGGGCTGCACACGTGATCGATGCCGCTCCAAGCGCAATCAGTCCAAACAAAAAGCGATACCGTTTCATTGAATTCCCCCTTCAATCCTTCGATTAAATACCTGTGCCGCTGATGCAAATTGTGGTGATGACCTCTCGATCTGATCGAGCGCGTAATCTTGGCCAACGTCACCCGTCACCTTCACGTATCGGGTCGCCTGCGCGCATCCGTTATCCATGCCTTCGCTGGCATTCGGTAGCGCGATCACCAATGCTGGAACATTGGTCACTTGGAATTGAGTGAAAGCGGGAGGATTCACACTGACTTCAACGCGGTGTTTCCCGATGAGATTGGCAATGTGCTTCGACATCTCCATCATCTTGTTGCCCTTGAAGCCTCTGAAGACGATGTGCGCGCCGGTCTTTTCCGATTCCAGAACGATGCGCTGTAGGCTCTCTGGCGGCATCGAGAACGAAACGAATACCATCAGCTCGTGCGTGGCTGTGACGATTGGTAAGACTGGCGGTTTGCTGAACTGTTGTGCCAACTCGGACGGGGATGCAGTGACTTCTGGTTTCGGGAAATTGTCCAGCTTCGGCGCATCTGTTCGGCGGTGCTGCTCAAACTGCGCATTCACTTCCTTCAAAACTCTGTTCGACCTCTCCAAAGGAGTTTCGACCGGAGCATCTGCACAAGCTTGTTGCGCCAACAGAGTCAGCGAAGAGAAGAGTAGGGCGCGCAATACAAGGTTCTTGGTCATCAGAACGCCCCCTGACAGCAATTGCGCTTGCGGAAGATCATGTAGGCGAAGTCTTCGCCGACACCGGGTATCTCTTTGCCTGCCCCCCACAAGATCGAGGTGCGTCCCAATGGCTGACAGCACTTGCCATTGATCTTGTTTTGCGCGAGCGGGAAGTGCATCTGGTACTTGTAGTTTGTCTTGTCCATCAACATCTGTGGGTAGTAACCACACAAACCCGCATCCCCGTTTGCCGCCCACATCAAGCCCTCGCGGTGCATCTTGGAAATCAATCTCGATGTGATAAGACTGGATGCCTGAACACCTCCGATATGCGTTGCCACATGCCCGTTCAATGGATACATAGATCCTTGGCAACCTGCGCACCAGAACAATGCATTACTGCCAAACCCAGCGGTGGATGCCACACAATCAGCACCACAAGCGAGTCGCGCAACAAGATTGCCGAACAGAAATGAGTCTGGATTGAGGATGCTGGTCATCTCATCGTCATTCCATAGGGGATCGAGTTCGGTCAGATAAGCTAAGTCGAATACGTTTTGCTCTAGGCACGGGCTATCCAACACTGCGCCAACTACCACCATCACGGGATCGACGTACCAATGCGCCTGATAGAACGAGCTGGTGCCGGCGTGGTCTTTTTTTGTCTGCGTACCATGCGGCGCATCAAAGCCAGGATTGATCTCAACACCTCCCATCGCGCTCAAGCAGAAGGGCTTACGCACCACATCGACGTGCCGCACTGGTTCCCAAAAGCTCACCTTCAGCCCGACATTCAGGCCGCAAGCGCAAACAGGCGAACCTCCGGGATCTGGCGTGTCTTCCTGTCCAGTCGAGACGGGTAGAGACAATGGCCCAGACCCGAATTTCATGGGGAAGGCGCAACTCCAACAGATGTCGGTGACCAAATTGGGGAATTTCCCCTGACAATCCAATCCAGCGTTGGCGCTCTGCGCAAACAGCAACGTTGCGGCGAGTAAAATTTTAGTAACGTAGTTCATCTATCCGTAACCTCTTTCCTTCCTGACGCACAATGGCGGGGACTTGAGCGATGGAAAATCGCTTGATCAATTTGCCGCCTTGGTCGAAATACACTGAAGACTTCCACTTGCGCATCAAAGCCAGCGGTTCACCGGCTACCAATACGATCTTCACTGGCCTGTCTGACGTGGCCACGATCTTCTTGCTGAATGCGAGTTGTTTTTCATCGCGTCCATCCACAAACAGCAGATAGGTGTTCCAGCCGATGTAATCCAGTGGATTGACCTTCGTTCCACGCCGATACAGGACCTTGCCTGTCGCATCCACGATGTCCTTCTGCGTCACCATAGACGGGTCGTAGTAGTGTGTTTCTGCCGTTTCTGTAGCTTTGAATCCAGTCAGCGGTCTTGGATGCTCGATGCTGGCAACAACTTTGTTCTTGTAGTCTTCCTGATACTTGGCCAACTCCCCCGATTGCTCCATCTGCTTCAGCTTGGACGTGATCAGTTCCAGTACGTCGCGCTCCACAATCTCGTAGGTCGGGCCGACCACACCCAAGTCATCAGCCATCACAGCGGACGACATTTGGAGTAGCGCAGCGAGAAGCGTTGCCGTGATAAGTCTGTGCCTCATTTGGGCGTATCCTCCATGCTCCATTTCAACTCGAATGGCACTTCAAGGCACAACCCGCCCAACAGCGCAGGCGCAATCTGCTTAATCGTCTGCATCACATTGCTCGGACTGCTACCTTCTGCCGCAAGCCATGGCACGGTCGAGGTGGCATACCAATCCCCGTTGTCGTATTGACCAACAGACACATGGATCACTTCTGCTTTAATTGCTTTTAACAATGGACTTACCCTTACTTGATGTAGTGAACTGAATGCGCAACAGACTTCTCTTTCTTGCGATGCTGGATGGAATCGCGACGGCGCTCGCCTCGTGTTCATCGGTTTTCTTTTTCTTTGAGGATCGTTTCCGTGATTTCTTGGCAGTCGGTGATGGCTCATACTTTTCGGTGAGCTGAAAGACTTCCTCAAAGCTGGATGGATGGACTGAGGCGGTGGCCACAGCATCAGTCTTGGTGGGCTCATCTACTTTTGGCAGAGCAGGAGCGGGAGAAGTTCTATCGGCGGTCGATCCGAACAGATGCCCGACAACGGCACTCAAGCGGATTGACTTCGCTACGCCTCCCGAGAAAACAGCATCACCGGCCTGTGCGAGTTCGCTGGCGGGAATCAGCCAGCCCAATTCGGATAGCTCGACCAGGATCTGTTTGGGCGTGAATCCGTAACTGGCGAACGCATCAGGCCACTTGAGATAAACACTTCCATCGGCATGCTTTACGCCTAGTACCTCAAAAGATTTCTTTCCACTCTTGAAGTCGCCCACCAACACACGAAGTAACTCCCCCATCGCTCCATCCAACTCGTTCAAAGCAAGTGGCTCTTGAGGGGGAGGTACAACGAGAGGAGGGGGCGTTTCCTCGGGAGGCACACTGTCGGATTGTGTTTGAGCCTCTACAGGCTCACTCATCGGCAGACGTTCTACAGATGCGCTAGAGTTGCTTTGTGGTGGAATAGTCTCTGCGGTTGGAATTTCCACACGCTCTACAGGTGCGCTGTAGTCATCCTGAGAATTCAGCGGCAATTCAGCCTGAATATCCACGCGCTCTGTGGTGGTGCTGGCGGAGTCCTTGATTCCCGTCTTGCTTGAGTGGATTTTTCCCGAGATTGGCGCAATCGGCATCGAACTGATCAATGCTTGGTCGCGCAGACGAATCGCTTTCATCCGCATGTTGGGGATCTTTTCGGTGATTACGTCGGGGGCAATGTAGTAGAACGGGTCGCCATCACCGTCGCGCATGAAAGCGATCTCGCGCTCAACCATCATGTCCAGGATGCCGTCAGCCGTCTTTGGCAGACCGGGTATGTCTTCATCCTTGGTGCGGCGCGCGATCTCATCACCAGCCATCGGCCAGACCAGATAAGTCGTACCTTCAAGATTCCACACGCGAGCTGATGGTTCGTTGATACGCCAGATGCCTTCCTGTACCAACCGCCGCATGATGTCGGTCAGATACCGCTCAACAGGCACGCCGATCTCGTAACCAGCCATGGCCACACCCATGCTCTTCAAGTCGCGCTCAACGCTTAACTGGTCGGCCTTCACCACAAAGTTGTGGATCTGGTTGGTCGAGCCGGGATTGTTGTTGAGGGATTCGGTCAGCCAAATCACCGCATCCGTTCCGCCGTCGCTGATCCAGTCGAGCGTGTCCTCTTTAATAACCGAATTGATGAGCGTGCTAGAAACGTTGGTGTGCTTCTTTCCGCGTCCCTCTTGCCAATGCAGAAAGTAGTTGTCGATCTTGTGACTGTTCGCCCATTCGTACAATCCTTGGTTGTATGGTCGCCACTTCAACTCATTCGAACGGTCGGAAACGGAAATATCGGTTACTACTTTGCCGAGGTCGTGACAGATGCCAGCGAGGAACACGGTCAGCTTCCAGCGTGGTTCTATGACGCGACGCTGTTGAGGTGTCACAACGCCACGGATGAGCTTGCCTTCAGTCTGCTGTAGTGCCCACAACCCAACTTCAAGTGAATGCCTCAACATACCGCCAGCGCCACGATGATGGTGAGCTTGTGAGGCGGGCAGCAATTGCACTAGCGCAGCCAGACGCATCATCGCGGGCGTGTAGTGTTCATCGAGCAGCGCTTCATTGGCGATGATCTGACGGATACCGTCCACCAACTCCTTTTGAGTGGCCAGCAACGTGGATGGCGGGTAGATGGGCAGCCCCTCCATGAATGGCGGGTAGCGCGGTATGTCGCGCAGATGTTCGAGCGAGGTCGCTTCCTTAGCGGAGGCGAACAGAGCCGTGGGAGATGTGCTAACCAGCGTCTTCGGCAGCATGCCGAACTTCACCAATAGGCGATCAACAAGCGTAGGCATCAGAACAAGCGGTATCCGCGTCCGATAATCATCTGGTCAGATACCAACCCGACCACCTTGTAGCGCGAATCAAGACTCTTTGGATGGTCGCCCATCATGTAGTAGTGACCTGCTGGAATGACTCCATTGAAATCGCTCTCATCAATCGGCTTGCCTTCCGATGTGACCGGCATGGCCTTGCCTACTGGTTTGCCATTCACGAAGAATTGATGATCTTTGGATTCAACAGTGTCACCAGCAACGCCAACAACACGTTTCAAAAAGCGCGCATTCTTTGGGTAGATGAAGTCGCTCGGGTAATAGAAAGCAGCATAGTCATCGCGCGATGGCAGTGAGCGTTTTTCCACAAGGTACAACGTGCCGCTCAAGCTGTTGCTCACATTGATGTTCATCTCGAACTTCATTGAGAAAGCCCAATAGCCAAAGAGCAGTGCGATGTAAGCCATGCCATAACGAACAAGGTGAGCGTGCATTGCATCGAGACGCGCCATGCACCACAGCCATGCGTCGATTGTGTTGAGTGATTTGAGATTGATGGTTTTCATCTGCGCAACTTTGCCGTAGCGAGTAGAAAAAATCCCACCGATAGATTGCAAATTTGCAGGCTATCGGAGCGGTATCACTGAAGGTGGCTCGCTCATCCTTTGGGCTAGATGTGCTGTAGTTGCTCTGTAGTGCGTGTGGAAATTATTCAGCGAATTGATTGGTGAATAATCACTGTGGTAGTGATTGACAGCGAATAAGTGACGCGCTATTTTGATCGCATCTACTTCGCAGCTTATTGCTCGAACTGATATTGGTGGCTGGCCAATTGAAACAAACAGAAGGCGAGTAATCGTCAAGTTGTAAATCACCCACCCAAGCGGGGACATCGTTCCCCATTGGGGCATGGTGTCCCCTTTTTTGTTTCAAACAATAAGGAGATCACCATGAGTTTAGTCATCATTGCTTGCTGCGTTACTGGTTATGCAATCAGCCGTCCAGTGGTATGGACAGTGCGGTCGCTTGGTTTCTAATCCAGAAATTCACCCATCGGGGGCACTCCCCGCTGGGGTTGTGTCCCCTTGATTCTTTAAGGAGACACAGAATGAAACGCTTTGTACGCAATCTACCAATCAAGGACTACCACGCTGGGGAAGAGATTTCTCACAGTGGCATCGTCAAGCTGCTCAAGTCACCAGAGCACTATCTGCAATATAAAAGTGGCGAAGACGAACCAACACCAGCGATGGAGTTCGGTTCGGCTTTCCACTCTTTCATCCTGGAGCCTGAGTTATTTGCAGCGGTGTATTCCGTTGTAGATGAAGCTGCGCTTACTGGAACACTTGCCACACTGGACGACTACAAGACTGCGGCGACGCAGTTGGGCGTTAAGTTCGAGGCGCTGAATAAGGATGAGTTGAAGCTGGCCATCAAGGCGGCTGATACAAATTTCACTGTTCGATTCAAAGATGATGTTCAAGCAGATATTGCCTCATTTTCAGCTGAAAGACTGGCTGGAAGTTTGGCTACGCTTGATGAACTCAAGCAAGCTGCCGAATCACTTGGAATCGCAATCGGCAAAATGAAGAAGGATGAGCTGAAGGAGGCTATCAAGGCTTTCGACGGCGAATCAAAATTCAAATTCCGCGAAGATGTTCAAGCTGAAATTGCTGTGCTGACTGCTGATAAGTTGGTTGGAACACTTGCCACACTGGACGACTACAAAGCTGCGGCGACGCAGTTGGGTGTTAAGTTCGAGGCACTGAATAAGGATGAATTTAAGCTGGCCATCAAGGCGGCTGATACTGAGTCTGTGTTCAAGTTCCGTGAAGATGAATACAGCCGCTTGTACGGGGCCAAAATCATTCTCAAACAAGACCAAATGGATGCGCTGACCGCTATGCGGAAAAGCGTTTTCAAGCACGCTGGCGCGGCGGGAATGCTAGTTACTGGCGAATCCGAAACGTCGCTATTCTGGACGGACGAGATCACCGGCTTGAAGTGCAGAGTTCGCCCAGACCACTGGTTTGAAGGCGGAATGGCAGACCTAAAAAGCTGCGTATCTGCGAACAAGGCCGATTTTGCGAAAGCAGTAGCCAACCTCGGGTATGACATTGAGGCTGCGTTCTATATCGACGGCATGAAGGCGGTAACCGGAAAATCGGTGGACTTCTTTTTCATCGCGGTAGAGAAGACAGCGCCGTACACGACTGCCTGTTACAAGGCCAGTCAAGAGATGATCGAAGTGGGGCGTGCCAAGTATCGCGGTGCGCTTGAATTGCTGAAATGGTGTCAGGAGAACAATCAGTATCCTGGCTATCAACCGAATGGCGAGATCGAAACAATTGATCTCCCACGTTGGGCAGCGAACTTCGAGCTGGAGGCATAAATGATCGATGCAACTCTGATTCCATTTTTGCCGAAGTTCCAGTGCTTTCAAATTGCCGAATGTCTGCAAGGTGAGGAACGCGAGTTCTTTGCCAAAAAGATTGAGGAATTGCGAAGCGTCATCACTACGATGCCGGTCACCTATCAGCAAGACGAATTAGGTGATCAAGCAATCGTTCATCTGCATTATTTTTACGGCAACTGTCATTGTTTCATCACTGAGAAGGATATGGAAGGTGATGGCACCATTCAAGCTTACGGCATGGCTGATTTGGGCTTCGGGCCCGAGTCGGGGTACATCAGCATTGAAGAGTTAGTTCAGTCGGACATTTTGATTGAGCTGGATCTTCACTGGAAACCAATAACGCGTGCCGAAGTAATGACTAAAACCCTATCGGGGACTCACCTCCCCTCGGGGCATGGTGCGTCTCCGGTTTTACTTTAAGGAGAGCATCATGGCTGGAAGGCTTTATGACGTACAACCCAGTGACCGTGAACCAGTGAATTACACACACTTCTCGGAGTGGTTTGCCTCCGATCTTGCAGAAGATGCGAGTGAAGAGGACAAGCTCAAAGCGTTCGATGACTCATTTTTGAGTTCAAAAGTCACTGAACTTGAGAGTGTGTTGGCTTCATGGGAACAAACTGTTGGCGTTCCCATGTTAAGTCTGGAAGGGTTTAACAACCTTGATCATATGGTTCGCACAGTAGGCTGGGATAACACCATCAACTTGGTCATCTACGCAGTTCTTTGCGCAGGTTTCGATGTCTATGTCGGCAGCGACTTCATCGAGATATACGACCGGACTGATTGGGAGTAACCGATTCACCGTAGTACCAACCCAATGGGGATACATTCCCCTCGGGGTTTGTGTCCTCTTATCAACTTTAAGGAGACACAAATGGGAATCGCAATCTTGGTAATTTTTTCAATCGGCCTGTATCAGCTGGGCAAATGGGTATGGGGCAGATTCATCAACAAGCCACGTGCCGTCGTAGCGACAGAAGCAACTCAACAAGCTTTGCCGGATGTCACGACAGAGCAAAATTGGGGTGGCTATGAAGCTCCAACATTCGTTCGACGCGGGATGCCTTTTCCTGTGCTGACCGCGAAGGTGAAAACCAAGCGTGTGCGTAAGCAGAAAGTTGCTGCGCTCAACCCTGAAGAGGATTCATTTCCGATGGGCGATTGGACACTCTTTGCAAAACACGATGGAGGAGAAAACCATGCGACGCACTGATCGGACTGCGCGACGTATTAGGCCGATTGAGCGCATACGCGCAAAAACAATGAGCCTTGCTTTGAAAGCATTCCAAGTTGAACCATCGCTTGGAAAATGTAACGCAAGAACATTGCTCGCTGAAATCTTCGACTATCTGAAGGCTGGAATGGATGAAGAAAAGATTGCCCGCGTGGTCGGCCTGGCATCCACCGTCCTGTTCGACAAGACCAAGCCGGACAACCCGATCAACCGTCGCATCAGCATCGTCGTCCTGAGCCGAGAGGCGGAAGCCATCCAG
>JAGVFD010000265.1 GCA_020057805.1 Sideroxydans sp.
CCCCACGCCCATGATCTTCTTGGACTGGCAGTAATGCATGATGGCCTTACGCGCGGCGAACATGCCTTTGGAGTCGGAATAACCTGCGGAATTAGGCAGATTCAAAATTACGTCTTGTTGAATTTCTTCGGGCGCTTCAAAACCAAACGGCGCGAGATTGCCGATGTTTAGTTTGATGATGCGCTGGCCTTCCTCTTCCATCTGCTTGGCGCGTTCCATCACCGGGCCGCGAATGTCATAGCAAACGTTTGAGAGCTTGGTTGATTTTAAGATTGGCTTCACTTTTATTCACTCTGTCGTCAGGGTCTTCACTAGCGCGCCGAATGTTAGAATCCCACTCGCACTAGCCGCTTCCACAAGGGGCGCGATTTTACCCGATGCGGCAAATAATGGGAGACCGAAGTTGGCTTTACATCTGCAAACAAACACACACCAAAGACTTTTCTCCGGACACGGCGCGGGCTATGTCGCCGTCAATGGCTCACGCTTCGAACAGGCCATCGTGGTGATGGCAGACCACGTACTCACCGACTGGAATGCCACTGATTTTGCCAGCCTCACCCCTGCACATTTCGAATACTTCCTTGCGCTCAAGCCCGAGGTCATCCTGCTCGGCACAGGCGCAAAGCAACAATTCGCCCATCCCAATCTGTATCTCGCACTCATCAACGCCGGCATCAGCATCGAATTTATGGACACCCCCGCCGCTTGCCGCACCTACAATATCCTTGTCGCAGAAGACCGCAAAGTAGTAGCAGCGGTGTTGTTATGAGCATCGAGTTATCCAAACAAACTCGACAAGATGCGATTGCCTCCATCGAGCGTTACTTCCAAGAAAACCTTGAAAAGTACATGGATGAAAAGTTAGGCAACATCGCCGCCGAAGCCCTGCTCGATTTTTTCCTGCTAGAGATTGGTGCAACCGTCTATAACAAAGCGGTCGCCGATGCACAGGAAAAGCTGCAAGGGCGAGTGATGGAACTGGACATGGAAGTCCACGAAGATGAATTTCAATTTTGGAAAAAATCCAACCGTAGCAGCAACCGAAAATAATTTGAGTCAAATACCATGAGCCAATCCCTAAACAACGTCATAGCCCAAACTGAACAAGTCATCCTCGGCAAGCCGCACCAAATCAGGCTTGCACTCACCTGCCTACTGGCGCGCGGCCATCTACTTATCGAAGATTTACCGGGTGTAGGGAAAACCACGCTGGCACACGTTCTCGCCAAGACATTGGGCTTGCAATTCCAGCGCATCCAATTCACCAGCGACATGCTGCCCGCAGACATCCTTGGCGTTTCAATCTTCCAACGTGAAACAGGCGATTTCGAATTCCACGCCGGCCCCATCTTCGCGCAAATGATCTTGGCCGATGAGGTGAACCGCGCCACACCGAAGACACAGAGTGCATTACTGGAAGCGATGGAAGAGCAGCAGGTCACCAGCGAAGGCGAGACACGCCCTCTGCCTGCCCCCTTCTTCGTCATCGCCACACAGAACCCGACTAACCAGATTGGGACTTTCCCCCTACCCGAATCCCAGCTCGACCGCTTCTTGATGCGCATCGAACTGGGCTACCCCGATGCACAGGCCGAGCGCGGCTTGCTGTCTGGGGTGGATAGACGTGACATCGTCGCGCAACTCACCCCGCAGATGACCACCGCTGAATTACTCGCCTTGCAACAACAAGTGCGACAGGTCTTCGTCTCTCCCGCCCTGCTCGACTATGTGCAAGCCATCCTGCGCCACACCCGCGAATCCGCCAAATATGTTCATGGTTTGTCGCCGCGTGCCGGACTTTCGTTGCTTGCTGCCGCACGTGCGTGGGCACTGCTCGATGGTCGCAGCGCCGTCACGCCCGAAGACATTCAAGCTGTATTGCCCGGCGTCGCCAGCCACCGTTTGCAATCCGTACAAGATACGCAAGCATCGAATGGCGAAAAGCTAGCGCGTGAATTGATCGAGGCAGTTGCCATCCCCTGAAATGAAAAAGCCCGTCGCAAGGACGGGCAAAGAAACCTCAATCAATTAGAGTATTATTTTGAGTCAATTTTCACACCAAGCCCTGCACTCTCTTGGGTAGTATTGACCAAAACACACCCCTCTGCACCAGCTATAGTAATAGTCGGACTAATATTTTCCCATTTCGCTTTTAACCAAGAAGCACCTCCACTCCGCCCTACAACGTTATAGCCATTCCTTTCGTTGTTGGATATTACATTCTCACAAGAGTTAGCAATCATCCTAATGTCCATTTGCCGCGAGCCGGAGCAAACCCCTTTTGTTTTACGCACTAAATATCCAGTTATCGCCCAATCCGAACCAACATGTATTTCAATAGCATCCGGTCCAACCAAAGCTGCATCTTCCCCTTTTAAAAGCCTAGCTTCTACATACAGAATAGGATCATTTTTAATGAACTGGCCTATCGCCCGATCACACCCACGAAACCCTATTTCATGGACTTTATCGAGAACCATTTGCATGCCATCTGCAATCGCGCATTGTGACCACAAGAACGCTGCAATAACGATTAACTTCTTCATACCACCTCCCTTGCGTGTAATTAATTCAGTAATATTCCATTCCTAACTGCCAAGCCTTGCATCCACAATTTTCGTCATCCGTTGATCAAAACGCTCAGCAAGAATGGGTAAAGAAAAACCGAATATCAGAGCGAGCATCCATACGCGGCCAATTGCACTAGGCATTGGTTGAATTGCCCCAATAAACATGCATGCAACACCAAACCCTATTGCCGATCCTGCGAATGCAATCCCCATAACAGCCATTGTTCTTTCAAACCAACTTTCTGTGGTTTGCTTTAGTTTTTGATCAGGCTCGTCGACTGGAATACGTTTAAACGAAGGTAATTGGCGAAGATTTATTTCACCAATCCACGCCCTGAGTACGCTTCCTATGCATGCAATCAACGGACATGTGTAAAGCAAAATCACATCTTGCGCGCTTAAACACAACACCTCTGTCCACCCCATGATTTCCTTTCTGTTTGTTTACACAACTATCATTAGGTATTGTCATAGCTGACGTAAATGATTTTCAAAGTGGTTAAAAAAAGTTATGGAATTAAAGCCGTCCGCACTCTAATTC
>JAGVFD010000063.1 GCA_020057805.1 Sideroxydans sp.
ATCAAAGAGATTCACGCACGTATCCCTAACACCCACCTCGTGATGCACGGTTCGTCTTCTGTGCCTCAAGAGTGGTTGAAGATCATCAACGAATTCGGCGGCCAAATGCCTCAGACTTACGGCGTTCCAGTTGAAGAAATCGTTGAAGGCATCAAGCACGGCGTACGTAAAGTGAACATCGACACTGACTTGCGCATGGCTTCTACAGGTGCGACACGTCGCTACTTGGCGCAAAATCCAAAGGACTTCGATCCACGTAAGTTCTTGGCTGAAACCACCAAGGCAATGAAGCAGATCTGCGTATTGCGTTACGAAGCTTTCGGCGCAGCAGGTCAAGCTGGCAAGATCAAGCCAATCTCTCTGGACGCGATGGCAACCCGCTACGCTAAAGGCGAATTGAACGCGATCGTTAAGTAAGTAAAGTAATAGGCAACAAGCGAAAAGCGACCCTTGGGTCGCTTTTTGTTTCTATAAATAACAAATTTGAGGTCGTCGCGAAAGCGGTGAACAGCACGTATGACAAACTCGACACCCGCTGTGGAAATAGCAACAGACAAGGCTGCAGGACGCTTATTCAAAGAACTTCCGCTGGCTCCCGCCATGTTGGCGATATTGGAGCAAATGGAATATCGCACGATGACAGCTATCCAAGCGGCGAGCCTGCCCATCACACTGGCTGGCAAAGACCTGATCGCGCAAGCTAAGACAGGGAGTGGCAAGACAGCTGCGTTCTCTTTGCCCTTGCTGACCAAGCTTAATCCGCGCCGCTTTGCAGTGCAGGCGATGGTGTTGTGCCCCACCCGTGAACTAGCCGACCAAGTCACACAAGAACTGCGCAGATTGGCACGCTTCGCCGACAACATTAAGATATTGTCGCTATGCGGAGGGGCAACCATGCGTCCACAGCGGGAGAGTTTGGAGCATGGCGCGCACATCGTCGTGGGCACGCCAGGACGCATCATGGACCATTTGGAACGGGGCAGTTTAAATCTGGAAGCGCTCGACACCTTGGTGCTGGATGAAGCTGACCGCATGTTGGACATGGGGTTCTACGATGACATCGCCTTTGTCATCAAACACTGTCCAGCACAACGCCAAACCATGTTGTTTTCGGCAACCTACCCAGATGGCATCGCGGGTTTGGCAAAGAAATTTATGCGTGACCCACAGCAAATCACGCTGGAAGAAAAACATGAAGCCAGCAAGATTCGCCAACGCTTCTATGAAGTGAGCGAGGGTGAGCGCCTGCAAACAGTGGCAACGCTACTCAAGCATTTCCGTCCTGTCAGCACGCTGGCTTTTTGTAACACCAAGCAACAATGTCGTGACCTGCTGGACGTGTTGCAGTCTCATGGCATCAAAGCATTGACACTGAATGGTGACCTAGAGCAGCGGGAGCGCGACCAAGTGCTCATCCAGTTCGCCAACCGTAGTTGTTCTGTACTTGTTGCAACCGACGTCGCTGCGCGCGGCTTGGATATCGCACAGCTGGAAGCGGTCATCAACGTGGATGTCACCCCCGATCCAGAGATCCACATCCATCGTATCGGCCGTACGGGCCGTGCCGATGAAGACGGCTGGGCGTTCAGTATTTGCACGCCAGCGGATATGTATCGAGTCGACTGCATCGCCAAGATGATGGGTAGTGAACCAGAATGGCACATGTTGGATGAGCTAACCAATACCAACGAGGCGCGTCTAGTTCCGCCCATGGTCACCCTGCAAATACTGGGTGGACGCAAAGAAAAGATACGTCCCGGAGATGTGTTGGGCGCGCTCACAGGTGAAGCTGGATTCACTCGCGAACAGGTTGGGAAAATCACCGTGACCGATATGTCCACCTACGTTGCCGTAGTGCGCAGCATCGCGCGTGAAGCAGTGAAGAGACTGTCGGCAGGTAAAGTGAAAGGTAAGACAGTGAAGGTCAGATCGCTAGAGGACTGATTTCTTTGGTAGCTGACCACAGCGGTACGCCACCCGCTTCCAGATAAGTCAGATAAGCGCGCAGCTCGAATTCGAGTTGCGCGTATTCTGGTTCCATATGCCGACACAATTGATAGAAGGCTTTGTTGTGTTCGCGCTCCTTTTGATGGGCTAGTTCGTGCACCACAATCATGCGTAAAAACTCGACGGGCACGTCTTTGAAAAGGCTGGCGATGTGTATTTCGCGTTTGGCTTTAAGCTTGCCGCCTTGTACGCGCGAGCGTGTGGTGTGTGTGCCCAGGGCATTTTTAACAACGTGAAGTTTGCTGCTAAATTCAACACGACTTAAAGGCTCGCTGTTGCGTAGGTATTGTTGCTTGATGAGTAGCACGAAGTCATACAGCGCTTTATCGGTGCGTACTTCGTGGGGAAGAGGATATTTTGTTTTGAGCGCCGCCCCGAAGTGCCCCTGTGCAATCGACTGCTGCACTTGCGCAGTCAGTGCGATTGAGTATCCAGCAAGATAGTTGGGGGCGAGCTTGGGATGCAACGAATTACGATTACGACAATTTCAATTGTGATTTTGATTTACGTCCAGGCGCGGCAGGGGGAATAAATCCAGCCAAACGACATTTGATGCCTTCAATTTTTTTACCCTTGGCATCAAAACGAGTGGAGTGGCACACCATAATTTCGCCTTTAGCAGAAAGTTCGGCTAATTGGTTACGGGTATTTACTAGGGTCATACCCATCGCTTCAGCGATTTCAGAATCCAGCTTTTCGCCGTTCTTTTTCAAAAAATCCAGAATTTCTTTCATGATTTTGCTACCTGTTGATTTATGCAGGTTGTTAATGTACAGGCAGGCTAGGGTTTGGACAAATAATTAACGTGATTGGCCGCTAATTTTTGTTATTGAAGGCGGCGGGTTGATGGTCGCTTCAATACGCTGGGCTTCCTTTAGAAGAAAGCTTTTAAGCTCCTGCGCTGCTACAGAGGCGCGCTTTTCACGTCGATGCACGATGTACCAATGGCGCACGATGGGAAAATGATCTACATCAAGCACGAGCAAGCGTTTAGCTTCTAATTCCAACTCAATGCCGTGACTAGAAATAATGCCGATACCCATCCCCGCTTGAACCGACTGCTTGATGGCCTCGTTGGTATCCATCGCCATGTGCGCAGGTAAAGGTAGTTTGTGGCTACTAAAAAAACGTTCCACCACGCCGCGCGTTCCCGACCCTTGTTCGCGCAACAAAAATGTTTCGTGAGCTAATTGGCGCGGCTGAATGTTGCTTGCGCTAGCAAGGGGATGCAGTGGCGATGCAATAACAACTAATGGATTTTGCATGAACGGCTCGGCCACCATGTCCGTTCCTTCAGGAGGCTGTCCCATAATGGCCAAGTCTGCCACATTTTCAGTAAGTTGCTTGATCACAGCATCGCGGTTGGCGACAGACAGACTCACTTTAATTTTTGGATGAGCCCGAATGAATTTGGCTAACAACTGTGGCATGAAATAGTTAGCGGTACTGACAACAGCGATGTTGAGATGACCATTTTCCAGCCCCTTCATCTCGTCGAATACCGTTTCCATTTCTTGCATCAGCAAAACGACAGATCGTGAGTAATGCAACATCTCGCGCCCCGCCTCGGTTAGAAATAGCTTCTTTCCTACTTGCTCGAACAAAGGCATTCCGATAGTCTGTTCAGCCTGCTTGATTTGCATAGAGACGGCAGGTTGTGACAGGAATAGTTCAGCCGCAGCGCGCGAATGATTCAAATGGCGCGCTACGCTCTCGAAGACCTGAAGTTGTCGCAAACTCAATGGCAGCATGATGGTGGAATTCTAAACCATAAGCATAGCTTATGGTTTAGATAAAAAGATTTGACTGTTATTTATAGTAGCAAGGCCGTAAAGTTCAAACCGTAGTAGAGACATTTCTAACAACAGAGGAGAAAACAATGGATCAATCAAATCGTTATGCAGATCTGAGCTTGAAAGAAGAAGATCTGATCAAGGGTGACAAACACATTCTGGTTGCGTACCACATGCAGCCAGCAACCGGTTACGGCTACCTCGAAGTAGCAGCGCACATTGCAGCTGAATCTTCAACAGGTACTAACGTTGAAGTTTCTACTACCGATGATTTCACCAAGGGTGTTGACGCACTGGTGTACTTCATCGACGAAGCCAAGGGCATCATGAAGGTGGCTTACCCGAATGAATTGTTCGATCGCAACGTCACTGACGGTCGTGCGATGATTGTTTCGTTCCTGACTCTGGCCATTGGTAACAACCAAGGTATGGGCGATGTGAAGCAGTTGCAAATGCAAGACTTCTACGTTCCTTGGTCTATGTTGCGCCTGTTTGATGGTCCGTCAATGGACATCACTGACATGTGGGACATCTTGGGTCGTTCACGTGTGAACGGCGGCTACATCTCTGGCACCATCATCAAGCCTAAGTTGGGTCTGCGTCCTGAGCCATTCGCTAAAGCAGCTTACCAATTCTGGTTGGGCGGCGACTTCATCAAGAACGATGAGCCACAAGGTAACCAAGTTTTCTGTCCAACCAAAAAGGTTATCCCTTTGGTCTACGACGCTATGAAGCGCGCGATGGACGAAACAGGCGATGCAAAATTGTTCTCTGCCAACATCACAGCTGATGACCACTACGAAATGTTGGCTCGCGCTGACTACATTCTGGAAACATTTGGACCCGATGCAAACAAGGTAGCTTTCTTGGTTGACGGTTTCGTAGGCGGCCCAGGCATGATCACGACAGCACGTCGTCAGTATCCAAAGCAATACCTGCACTATCACCGCGCAGGTCACGGCATGATTACTTCTCCATCAGCAGTTCGCGGCTACACAGCGTTCGTGTTGGCTAAGTTGTCACGCTTGCAAGGAGCTTCTGGTATCCACGTAGGTACGATGGGCTTCGGCAAGATGGAAGGCGGCGCTGATGACCGTCACATCGCTTACATGATCGAACGTGATTCAGCGACAGGTCCTTACTACCATCAAGAATGGCACGGCATGAAGCCAACCACTCCTATCATCTCTGGTGGTATGAATGCGTTGCGTTTGCCAGGCTTCTTCGAAAACTTGGGCCACGGCAACGTGATCAACACATCCGGCGGCGGTTCTTACGGTCACATTGATTCTCCAGCGGCTGGCGCGATTTCTCTGCGTCAATCGTACGAGTGCTGGAAATCGGGCGCAGATCCAATCGAGTTCGCAAAATCTCACAAAGAGTTTGCACGCGCGTTTGAGTCATTCCCTAAAGATGCTGACAAGATTTTCCCAGGCTGGCGCGAAAAGTTGGGCGTACACAAGTAAGCTCGGCTGTATCGAAAGAAGTAAAAAACGCGCCCCCACACGATGGGGGCGTTTTTTTCCAAGATTTAATACCGTTTGGCGTGTGAGGGTACACGCGGGACAGGAGTCAAAAATGACCAATAAAGATCAATACAAAGTCGGCAAAGAACCTTTCTATCAAGCACAGGGCGATGAAGTAACGCTGTACGAAGCTGCCTATGCGGCGCGCTTGCCGGTGATGGTAAAAGGCCCGACCGGTTGCGGTAAATCGCGCTTTGTTGAATACATGGCGTGGAAGCTGAACAAGCCGCTCATCACCGTGGCGTGTAACGAAGACATGACAGCAAGCGACCTCGTAGGGCGCTATTTGCTGGATGCTAACGGCACACGTTGGTTGGATGGTCCGCTTACCACAGCCGCGCGCATTGGCGCGATTTGTTATCTCGACGAAATTGTTGAAGCGCGTCAGGACACGACGGTTGTGATTCATCCATTGACTGACCATCGTCGTACTTTGCCGCTGGATAAGAAGGGCGAGCTGATCGAAGCGCACCCTGATTTCCAGTTGGTCATCTCGTACAACCCCGGCTATCAGAGTCTGATGAAAGACTTGAAGCAATCCACCAAGCAACGTTTTGTAGGTTTCGATTTTGACTATCCGACGGCTAGCATCGAGGCGGGCATTCTCGCTAAAGAAACAGGTGTTGAGATAGGTTTGGCTGCGCAGCTGGTAAAAATTGGGCAAACGGCACGCAACTTAAAAGGACACGGCTTGGATGAAGGTATCTCTACGCGTTTGTTGGTGTACGCCGCCACGTTGATTAAGGGCGGAGTGGAAGTTAAAGCTGCCTGCCGTATGGCATTGGTGCGTCCTATTACGGACGATGCAGATATTCGCGACACCCTCGATCACGCGATCGCCGCGACCTTTGCATAAATTATGACAACCCCCATAGTCGAGATTCCTGCTGAATTGCAATCCTATTGGAACAATCTGGATTGTGGCTTCCCGCGTGTGGGCGAAGTGTTTCCAGTGTGTATGCAGCGAGCGCTGGCTAGCCTGTCTAACCAAGGGGTAGAAGCTTACATCGAGCAAGCGCGCTTTCTAGGCAAGATGGGGCGCGGGGCAGAACCGATTCTAATTTTTCTAGAAGCGTGGCCGGAAATCGCCAAGTCGGTTGGTGAAGATACGTTGCAAGACATCATGCTATTCATTCGCAAGATGTGGAAATCTCCCAACGGCAAGGCCATCGTGCCTTTTTTGCAATCATTACCTGTCACCGCGCGCAGGCTTCCTTCGCGTGACCAGTTAAGTGATTACCTATCTATCGCCTTGGATTTGATGGAGCGCACCACGGGTTCGGTGCATGGTATTCATCAGACTTTCCCCAGCCCTGGCTTGCCCGAGATGTACAAGCAAATTCAGGTGCTGTTGAGTCAGCTGTCATTGGCGGGATTGAAGAAGTGGGTGGATTACGGCGTGCGTTTTTACGAAGACCATCCCGAACGTCAAATCGAATACTTTAGCTTGCAATCGGCAGATAGTCGTGCCGTGATGCAGCGTGAGCGTCACGGCACCTTACTGGTGGATAGTGACCGCAAATTGAGCATGTACATGCGCGGCCTATGGCAAGACGAGGAAATGCTCATCCCGTATTCAAGCGCGTTTGATGAGTTGCGTAAACCGATGCCGTATTACGACAAGCTCGGCATTCGCTTGCCCGATGTGTATGACGACTTCGTTCTTCCTTCGCCTGCTGGCACAGATACCCAAGTACGAGTGGCGGGCATAGACCGTTATCGAGCCACCTTGGCGCACATCATCGGCCACCGTCGTTGGGGCAAGGCTATCTTTGCGGACAATATGAGCCCGTTTCAGCGCATGGCTGTTGAGGCGTTAGAAGATAGCCGTGTGGAGTATTTAGCCATGCGTGAGTATCCCGGCTTGCGTCCTATCTTTGCTGCGCTACACCCTATTCCTGCGGAAGACGCCTGTGACAACACGAAGGAATCGGGAGTGCGCCATCGTTTGACGATGTTGTCGCGCGCAATTTTGGATGCCAATCACACCTACAAAAACGTGCACATCATTGAGTTTGCGCGACGCTTCCATGAGCTGATGCAGCAAGGCGAATCTAGCACGCAAGAAATCGCCGAGCTCGCCATTACCTTTGTCGCGCGCACTCGTTTGCAAAGTGACAACCTGCCCAAGACCCATTTCAAAGATACTGAAATTGGCTATCGTGATGACAACCGGCACATGTGGAACTTCATGGAGGAAGATGATGAGGGTGAAGTCGTCGATCAAAATCGAAAGGTCGAGTCAGGTGAAGAGCTGAAAGGTTTGCCACCGCGTCACTACCACGAGTGGGATTACAACAGCCAAAGCTACCGCCCCGATTGGGTTAGTGTGTATGAAGGATTACACCCGCAAGGTAATCCATTAGATATTGATAAGCTGCTGGAGAAACATGCGGGTTTAGCCAAGCGTTTGAAAAAGATGCTCGACCTGCTTAAGCCACAAGACAAGGTGCGCATCCGTTATCAGGAAGAGGGTAGCGAACTTGATCTGGATGTCGCCATCCGTTCCCTTATCGACTACAAGAGCGGCGCGCAACCTGATACACGTATCAACATGAGTCACCGTAACGACGGGCGCAACATCGCTGTCATGTTGTTGCTCGACTTGTCTGAATCGTTGAATGAAAAAGCGGCGGGTAGCCAACAGACCATTCTTGAATTGAGCCAAGAGGCTGTCACCATTTTGGGCTGGGCAGTAGAAAAGCTAGGCGACCCATTTGCTATCGCAGGCTTCCATTCTAATACTCGTCACGATGTGCGCTACCTGCACATCAAGGGCTATGCCGAACATTGGGATGATGGCGTGAAGAGTCGTCTGGCTGCGATGGAAGCGAGCTATTCCACGCGTATGGGTGCGGCGATGCGCCATGCGGCGCACTATTTGGAGCAGCAGCAGGCTGACAAGAAGCTGATGCTCATCCTCACCGACGGCGAGCCTGCGGACATCGACAGCAAAGATGGCCGCATCTTGATTGAAGACGCGCGTCAGGCAGTGAAAGAACTCGACCAGCAGGGCATCTACAGCTATTGCATCAACCTCGACCCCAAAGCGGACGAGTACGTGTCCGACATTTTTGGCAAGCAGTACACCATCGTGGACAATGTGGCGCAATTACCAGAGCGATTGCCAGAGCTATTCATTTCATTGACCAAATAGCCATAGAGAGTAAGCGGGAAAAGCAGTAAAATCACGAATCAAAATTTATAAAACCAACGAGGAGAAACCAGCATGAGCAAGAGTCTTATCCAATTCATTACCGAAGAACAACGTCATATTCCTAACGCCAGCGGCCACTTTACGGGCTTGTTGAGTGATGTCGTTTCTGCTTGTAAGCAAATCGCGCATGACGTGAACAAAGGTGCGCTGATTGGCGTGCTGGGTTCTGCGGGCAGCGAAAACGTGCAAGGCGAAACACAGAAAAAACTCGACATCATCACTAACGAAGTGTTCATCAAAGCCAACGAGTGGAGCGGTCACTTGGCAGGTATGGCTTCTGAAGAGATGGACGACGTGTATGAAATCCCTAAACAATATCCACGCGGCAAGTACCTCATCACGTTCGACCCATTGGATGGTTCTTCCAATATCGACGTGAACATCTCTGTGGGTACAATTTTCTCCATCTTGCGTTGCCCAGAAGGCGTAACGGATCCTAAGGCTGAAGACTTCTTACAACCAGGCACCAAACAAGTGTGTGCAGGTTATGCACTGTACGGCCCTAACACCATGATGGTGCTGACCACAGGCCACGGTGTGAACGGCTTCACCTTGGATCGCGATGTTGGCGATTTCTTCCTGACACACCCAAACATGCAGATTCCTGCGGACACACAAGAGTTTGCCATCAACATGTCGAATCAGCGTTATTGGGAAGCCCCAGTACAGAAATACATCGACGAGTGCATGAAGGGTAAAGACGGCGGTCGTGAGAAGAACTTCAACATGCGTTGGGTTGCTTCCATGGTTGCTGAAGTACACCGCATTTTGACTCGTGGCGGTATCTTCATGTATCCGTTCGACACCAAAGAAGTGGGCAAAGCAGGCAAGCTGCGTTTGTTGTACGAAGCTAATCCAATGTCGTTCATCGTTGAACAAGCTGGTGGCGTAAGCTCCACAGGCCGTGAGCGCATCATGGAATTGAAACCTCAAGGTCTGCATCAACGTGTGCCCGTCATCTTGGGTTCCAAGAATGAAGTGGATCGCGTTGTTGGTTATCACAAAGGCGCGTAATGTTTGACTCAACGCCCCCGGCAACGGGGGCGTTGTTACGTCTGAAATACAAGGAAGCAATATGAGCAAACCACTAGTTTCCATCATCATGGGTAGCAGCAATGATTGGGAGATCATGCAACAAGCTGGGCAGCAGCTAAAAGATTTCGGCGTGGCATTCGATGCGCGCGTTATTTCTGCACATCGCTCCCCCGATCTGCTGTTCGATTACATCAAAGAGATGCACGAGCAAGGTGTGCAATGCTTCATTGCAGGTGCAGGTGGTGCTGCGCATCTAGCGGGCGTCATTGCAGGCAAAACGACGCTTCCAGTGTTGGGCGTGCCTATTCCCTCCAAATACTTGAAGGGCATGGACTCATTACTTTCTATCGTGCAGATGCCAAAGGGTATTCCCGTCGCCACTTTCGCCATCGGCGAAGCGGGTGCTGCAAACGCAGGATTGTTTGCCGTCTCCATGTTGGCTTTGAACAATAAACAACTCGCACAAAAACTCACTGACTACCGCAAGAAACAAGCGGAGCAGATCGCTGCAACCACTTTGCCCGCTTTGTAATTGAGGTCACCTATGTCCGCACTACACGAATCGAATCTAACCAGCCTTAAGTTCCTACATCGCGGCAAAGTGCGCGATCTGTATGAAGTCGATGCCGACCATCTACTTATCGTGCAGACAGATCGCTTATCCGCATTCGATGTCATCTTGCCCAACCCAATTCCAGGTAAAGGTGAAGTGCTTACGGCGGTATCGAATTTTTGGTTCAAGAAGCTGGGCAATGTCATACCGAATCACCTGTCAGGTATTGACCCAGAATCAGTAGTAACGACGGAGTCTGATAAAGCGCAAGTGCGTGGACGTTCTTTCGTCACCAAGAAATTAAAACCATTGCCTATCGAGGCCATCGTGCGTGGCTATCTGGTGGGTTCAGGTTGGAAGGATTACAAGAAAACCGGTGCGGTGTGTGGCATCCAATTGCCAGCAGGTCTGCAAGAAGCGCAGAAGTTGCCGCAAGCTCTGTTCACGCCTTCCACCAAAGCAGCCGTTGGCGACCATGACGAGAACATCTCGTTTGACGAAGCCAAAAAGCTGTTGGGCGCGGAAATGGCGGAGAAGGTGAAGGCTGCCACGCTGGCGCTCTACACTCAAGCCGCCGAATACGCGCTGACGTGCGGCATCATCATCGCCGATACCAAGTTCGAATTCGGTACGGATGCGGCGGGTACGTTGTATCTGATCGACGAAGCGCTCACACCAGACTCTTCTCGCTTCTGGCCTGCTGACCAATACAAGGTTGGTAGCAATCCACCTAGCTTCGACAAACAGTTTGTGCGCGACTGGCTGGAAACTTCCGGCTGGGACAAACAGTCCCCTGCCCCTCAAGTGCCTGCGGAAGTGTTGCAAAAGACCGCTGACAAGTATCGTGAAGCGCAACGCATGCTGACAGGCGCATGATTGATATCAACCAACTGATAGCAGGCTTCCGGCGTTTTCGTCAGGCGCATTTCGCTGAACACGACACGTTGTATCAACAGCTAGTTGAGCAAGGCCAAACGCCGCAAGTGTTAGTTGTGGCGTGTTGTGATTCTCGCGTTGATCCTGCGTTGGTATTCAACTGTCACCCTGGTGATTTATTCGTTATTCGTAACGTAGCCAATCTTGTTCCGCCACGCGAAGGTCATAGCGGACATCATGGCACTACCGCCGCCATTGAATACGGCGTTAAAAAATTAGGGGTAAAACACATCATCGTATTGGGACACGCGCATTGCGGGGGGATATCCGCGCTGGTTAATACCAATGGGGTGAGCACGCCTGATTCCTATATGGATGACTGGATGAGTTTGGCTGAAAGTGCGCGTAAAGAAGTGGAAGTAACATTTTCTCAAGCTACGCCAGATGTGAAATATCGTGAGTGCGAAATGCGCGCCATTCTGGTGTCGCTAGAAAATCTGAAAACATTCCCTTGGATTAGCGAGCGAGTAGAAAATGGCTCGTTGATTTTGCATGGTTGGTATTTTGATATTGGACACGGAGAGCTTCTGCGTTATGAGGAAAGTACCCGTGCCTTTCAAGCGGCTTAATGAAGTGCTTTTAGCCCCTCCTCCCATGGGGAGAAGGGCTTGTCAGAGGCTTCCTAATTCGTTCTAGGTGTAAAACCTTTCAATTCGCGATAGCGCACTTTGTCTGCTTCGTAACGCGCTTTTACCTTGTCGGTTTCCTTGGCGCTGGTGTCCAAATCAATCTGCAACTTGGCAATACGCGCAGTGCCCGCTTCGATATCGTCGACCAAAGATTTTGGCAATTTTCTTCCAGCTTGGGTAATTTTGCTTTCCTCGGCTTTGAGCGCCACCAAGTTTTCTTGAGCAGACTTGAGCAAGGTCGTAAAGCTATTAGTCCGCGCCTCCACCTGTTGTAAGTTGCGCTCGCGGGCCAAATCAATTTCTTTTTCCGAGCTGTAAGTGTTGATGAGTGCGTTGTCGTGGCGCTCGGCTTCTATGCGGGCTCTTTCAACAGCAGGGTCTTGCCGCGCTTTTTTAGCGGCCACATCGCGCGTGTCTTCGCGTTTTTCACTACGGCCTTTATCAAACTTCATTGCTGGCTTATTAGCGTATTCGGGCGGAATCGTTTCGCCGTAATGGGTGATGCCCTTGTCATCTACCCACTTAAAAAGTTTCGCTTCTGCATTTAACGCGAACACCGCACACAAGGTAGCCACACTCACCAACAATTTAGAACGATTCATCATTTCACTCCGTAACGGTCACGATAGGTTTGCACCGCGTGCAGATTCTGCACCAAGTCGGCCTGCCCTTGTAAAAATCCTAGCAAGTCATGCAGCGATGCGATGGATACAACGGGGATGCCGTAACTTTGGTGCACTTCCTGTACCGCAGACAACTCGGCTTGACCGCGTTCCATACGATCCAGCGCGATGACTACACCGCACGGTGTAGCACCTGCAGCACGGATCAACTCGATGGATTCACGCACCGAGGTGCCTGCCGAGATCACATCATCGATGATGAGCACATTGCCTTGCAACTTCGCGCCCACTGTCGTGCCGCCTTCGCCGTGGTCTTTGGCTTCCTTGCGATTGAAGCAATACGGCACGTTGTGCCCCTGCTCCGCCAGCGCGATGGAAGTACCCGCTACCAAGGGAATGCCCTTGTAGGCTGGGCCGAACAACATATCGAACTTGATGCCTGAAGCAAGGATGGCTTGCGCGTAGAACTGGCATAACTCGCGCAATGCCGCGCCGTCTTGGAACAGACCGGAGTTGAAGAAGTAAGGCGACAAACGGCCAGCCTTGGTTTGAAACTCGCCGAAGCGCAACACATTCTGTGCGACAGCGAAGCGGATGAAATCTTGACGGTAAGCGTGCATGGAATCCTCAAACAGACACTAAATATTGATGCCGTCATTCCGGCGAAGGCCGGAATCCAGCAAGATAAAAATGCATTTTGGTTTAGAACCACTGGATTCCGGCCTTCGCCGGAATGACGAAGAAAAGAGTTTCGTGGAGCAGCAACATTATAATGCTCGCCCCGACAGAATTCTGGATTTCAAATGCGCATCATCACCCTAAACTTCAACGGCATCCGCTCCGCCTACAACAAAGGTTTCCTCGAATGGTTCGGCAAGCAAGATGCCGACATCCTTTGCGTGCAGGAACTCAAAGCCCAAGCGCCAGATATGACGCCCGACATGCTCGCCCCACTCGGCTACCACGGCTATTTCCACTATGCCGAGAAGAAGGGTTACAGCGGCGTGGGCATCTATTCCAAGCGCAAACCGGACAACGTCATCGTCGGTTTAGGCATCCCCGAGTTCGACTTTGAAGGACGTTACATCGAAGCGCAGTTCGGCAACCTCAGCGTCGTGTCGCTGTATTTGCCTTCCGGTTCCAGCGGCGAAGAACGCCAAGCCGTGAAGTTCAAATTCCTCGAAGCCTTCATGCCGCACATGAGGAATCTGTTTGCCAGCGGCAGAGACATCATCGTGTGTGGCGATTGGAACATCGCCCACACCGAGAAAGACCTGAAGAACTGGAAAGGCAACAAGAAGAACTCCGGATTCCTGCCCGAAGAACGCGCCTGGCTCACCCAATTGTTTAACGATGTGGGCTTCATCGACGTGTTCCGCAAACTGCACCCTGAACTCGAAGCCTACACTTGGTGGTCAAATCGTGGCCAAGCCTGGGCCAAGGACGTCGGTTGGCGGCTAGACTATCAAGTCGCTACCCCCGCCATCGCCGCCAAAGCCATGCATACCGGCATCTACAAAGAGCAACGTTTCAGCGACCATGCACCGATGATGGTGGATTACGCGGAATGACAAAAAGCAAAAAACAATTTGCCACAGAGAACACAGAGTTCACAGAGAAAACCGGCTGACTTTTCAGGTGCAGTGACTCTCTCTGTGTTCTCTGTGAACTCTGTGGCTAAAAAGGGGTTAGATACATGAAGCAGCTCAACGAACCATTATTCCTGATGCTCTCCGGCATCCTCCTCCTCGCCCTCACCGCCATCCATCCACACGACTACGCCACTTGGTGGATGGAGACCGCGCCCATCTTCATCGCGCTGCCCATCCTCGTCATCACCTACAAGACCTACACCCTAACCCCGCTGCTGTATCGCC
>JAGVFD010000212.1 GCA_020057805.1 Sideroxydans sp.
ATCAGCCTTTTTGCTCGCCTTGATGAGCCCACTCGCCCACGCTGCTGACACTGGCAATTGGCAAGGCAACGTTGCCTTGGCAATGTCACGTGCTGCTGGCAACACCGAAAGCACCACTTACTCTGCTGCCGTAGATGAAGTGCGTGCCACACCTGAAAATAAAATCTCTGCTTACCTTTCCGCTTTGTATGGCGTTAGCCAAGGCGTAAAAAGTGCGGACAAGGCGCGCTTGGGATCTCGTTACGACCATTTCTTAAGCACCAACACATTCGGCTTTGGTTTGCTCGAATTTGAAAATGATCGTTTGGCAAATTTGAATCTGCGTAGCGGTGTGGGCGCAGGCTTGGGTTACTACTTCGTCAAAGAAGCTGCGCATAGCTTCGATGTGTTTGGCGGTTTGTCTTATACGCAATCTGATTTGATGTTGGGCAACAATACTCAAGGCTCTGAAGTGTTGCTAGGTGAAGAGTCCACACACCAATTGAGTGACAGCACTCGCTTCAAACAAAAATTGACGGCTTACCCCAGCGTCGAAAAGTCAGGTCAATTCCGCAGCGTATTTGAGGGAGGTTTGGTGATTGATTTAAGCAGCACCATGGGCTTGTCTATCAGCTTGCAAAACAAATACAACAGCACAGCTGGACTGGGACTTAAGAAGAGCGATACGGTTTTACTTACTGGCCTGAACATCAAAATATAAGCAGCTTGTTGCAACGCCTCGCGATGCTTGAGTTTTATTTAACAAGGTCGCGAGTCAGTTGCATCACCTCAGGCATCCTGTTTGAACGCCCCATCAAGTAACGCCCCATTTCCTCCAGCAAACTGGTTTGCAATAGCTCTGGGGTAAGTTTCGCTTTAGATGCACCAAAGCCTTCCAAGTTATGACCTTCAAGTTCCACCCTGCCCTCTGTGTAATTGGCTTGAAAATGCATACGAATGAGCAGTTCGGGTTCTAGCGTGACTTGAAATAGCGGCGTTGAGGTTCGGTTACGCCAAAGGTCGTGCATATCTACAGAAGGTTTCAATCCGTATCCGTTGATGTCTTTACGTGTCACTTCAAATTGCTCCCAGCGCCGCGAAATAGTGACTGGACTTGGCACACTCATCTTCACTTGAAAAAACACGTAATCATAAAGCGCGTTATCCGCAAGGCTTTGCTTGCGCGATTCCACCATGCCGCGTTGCCATTTCAGCGGGGTAAATTGCGCTTTGGTATCGAGTGCATAGCTACGCACTAACGTGGGTTGCAGCGCATTCAGGTGCTTAACAAACTCGTTAAAAAAGTGGAATGTACGCTGCAAAGCCGCATTCACACTTTGCGTCATCGCCTCACGGTCAATCTGTTGAGCTTGTTTGGCCGCTAATGTTTGGGTGGCCTCACCCGCTAACTCGGTGAGGAAACTACTCATTCCGTTGTTAGATGAAATCATTTTTAATTAGCCGTACTTGCGGCGTCCACGTTTGCGAGCTGTATGTGCAGCTCTCTCTTCACTCTCCGTTAGCGGACGCGGTGCTTTGTCTGCAAATGGATTAGGGCCTGATTTGAATTCGATCCGCAACGGCGTACCTGATATCTTGAAGGCATCGCAGAAACATTTTTCCAAATAGCGTTTGTAGCCATCTGCCACCTTATCTAAGGCACTGCCATGAATGACGATGAGTGGCGGATTGCTGCCGCCTTGGTGTGCGTAACGCATCTTGGGACGAAAAATACTGCCGCGTGGCGGTTGCTGTTTTTCCACAGCGGCCAATAACACACGAGTGAGTTGTGGCGTAGGCAGTTTAATCATCGCCGCTTCATAAGCTTGATTCACTGACTTAAGCAAGGCATCCACCCCCATGCCATTTAAGGCGGAAATGAAGTGATGTTTAGCAAAACTCAAGAAATGTAACTTGCGTTCGATGTCGCGTTTTGCCGTGTCACGCTTGTATTCATCCAAGCCATCCCACTTATTCACCGCTAACACTAAGGCGCGTCCTGTTTGCAACACAAAGTCAGCTAGGTGCGCATCCTGTTCGGTAATTTGATCGCGTGCATCGACTACCAGCACGATGACATTCGCATCCTCAATAGCTTGCAGTGTTTTAACCACGGAAAACTTTTCCACGGCTTCATCTACCTTGCCACGGCGACGCACCCCTGCTGTGTCGATGATGGTGTATTCCTTGCCACCCCGTTCAAAGTCAATGTAGATGGAATCGCGCGTGGTGCCCGGCTGGTCAAATGCAATGACGCGCTCTTCACCCAAAATCGCATTCACCAAGGTGGATTTACCCACGTTAGGACGCCCCACGATAGCCAGCTTTGGCTTATCCGATTTCTCTTCAATCTCTGGCTCGGTGGCGGGCAACTCATCCAGCGCAATTTCAATCATCTCGGCCACGTTATCGCCATGCGCCGATGAGATTGGAATGGGCACACCTAAACCCAATTCGTGAAAGTCGGCCGTCACCCGTGCGCTTTGCATGCCTTCAGCCTTATTCACCAACAACATGACGGGACGACCTGTTTTGCGCAACTGCGTACCAATGATGCGATCCTGCGGTGTCAGCCCCGCACGACCATCCACAATGAACATCACCAAATCGGCTTCATCAATGGCTTGACGTGTTTGCTTGGCCATTTCATGCATGATGCCTTCTTTAGCAACAGGCTCTAAACCACCGGTGTCCACCACTAGAAAAGGACGCTCGCCGACTCGACCTCTCCCGTAATGGCGGTCGCGCGTGAGTCCCGGCAAATCTGCCACTAACGCATCACGACTGCGCGTGAGGCGGTTAAACAGCGTGGATTTGCCGACGTTGGGACGACCGACGAGTACGAGAGTAGGTAACATGAATTTTTATTTATTAAGTGCGATGGAATATAAATTGCCATCACTGGTTTGAATCAAAGCCCCTTCGCCCAATAACACGAGCGAAGTCAGGATGGGACTACCATCCGTTTTATAACGAGCCACAAATGCGCCATCTTCTTTATTTAATACGTGAACATAACCTGCGAAATCACCAACCAATAAATAGTCATCGAGCGGGAATGCGGCGGTTGAGCGACGCAATGACAGTTGATCGTTTTTCCACAACGAGCTACCGCTGCTTCTATCCAGGGCCAACACATGACTATCCGCATTGGTCAAATACAACTGACTGCTCGTCAATGCCAATCCTTGATCACTGGAAATATCTTTTGTCCACAACGTGCCGCCCTGTAC
>JAGVFD010000127.1 GCA_020057805.1 Sideroxydans sp.
CGAAGGCATCGCAGCGCAGGCGGTGGCGTTGTTGTTGGTGCATGTGGAGATGGTGGGTTGAACCATTCAAAACCTTGTCCACGAAAGACACGAACAGCACGAAATGAAAAGCAAGAGTTGATTGTTTTTGTTCGTGTCTTTGCGAGCTTTCGCCCTATGGCGAAATACCTGCTTACCCCACTTCGTGATTTTCGTGGACAGAATTGTTTTTAACTTATGAAAATCCTCGCAATCGAAACCTCCACCGAATACTGCTCCGTTGCCTTGTGGCAAGACGGTGTTGTGAGTGAGCGCCTTGAGTTGGTGGGGCAGAAGCATTCCGAGGTGTTGATGGAGATGCTGGATGCCTTGCTCAAAGAAGCAGGCATCAAAGTCAAGCAGGTCGATGGTATCGCCTTTGGTAAAGGCCCGGGTTCGTTCACTGGCGTGCGCATTGCCTGTGGTGTGACGCAAGGTTTGGCGCTGGGGGCGAATGTGGAGGTGGTGGGTGTGTGCACCTTGCAAGCGTTGGCTGAAGCATCGGGTCAAGACAAAGTCATTGCGGCGCTGGATGCGCGCATGGGTGAGGTTTATTTCGCGGCGTATGAGAAACGCGATGGTGAGTGGGTGACAGTTATCGAGCCATGTCTGTGCAAAGCGGAAGATGCGCCGCAGTTGAATGGTGAGGGGTGGTGCGGCGTGGGGAGTGGCTTTGCGGTAGTCTCCCTCACCCCAGCTCCTCAGGGGTTAAAAGTGCGTTACGGCAATCAGTTGAGCGGTGTGGATGAGCAAGCTGTGCCTCAGGCAGCAGCGATTGCGCGCATCGGCGCACGTCAGTTCGCCAAGGGTAATGCTGTGGATGCCGCGTTGGCGTTGCCGCTTTATCTGCGCGACAAGGTGGCATTGAAAACGGTAGAACGTGAAGCGGCTAAAGCGAATGCCCTGCGAACGGCATCGTGATGCTTTTGCGCGACATGACGGAGGCGGATTTGGATGCGGTGTTGCGCATTGAGCGCGAGGTACACGCGCATCCGTGGACGTTAGGGAATTTTAGCGATGCCTTGCGTAGCGGCTATCAATGCAAAGTGGCCGAGCTAGAAGGCGAAATGCGGGGCTATGCCGTGATGATGTTGGCAGTGGATGAGGCGGAGTTGTTGGACATTGCGATTGATGCAACACAACAACGCCAAGGCATGGGACGCAAATTATTGGAATCCCTTTTGTCTTTGGCGCGGCATGGGAACATGCGGCGCATGGTGTTGGAAGTGAGAGCGTCGAATCAAGCTGCCATAGCGCTGTATCGTGCGAGTGGGTTTGAGCAAATTGGGCTGCGCCGTGATTATTATCCCGCAGTGAATGGGCGTGAAGATGCGCTGTTGATGGGGAAAGTGTTGTGAATATCCGAGACGAAAACGTATTGCGCGAGATGAATCTGTACCCCTTGTGGGTGCGTAAAAATGCGCCTGCGGCATCGGCAACATCGGCGGAAGAAATTTTGCAAGTCGTACCAGAAGCCATCTCTCATCTTGAAAAGGGTGTCGTAGCAAGCCTGCCGCTACAAAGTGAAGCGCCCGTAATGAATTTGCCGCAGAGGGAAGCTGCAGGCTGGCCTTCACTCAAACAAGCCGTCACTGACTGCACCGCCTGCCAACTACGTGCAGGCTGCGCGCAGACGGTGCTGGGTGCTGGCGATGAACATGCAGACTGGTTGTTTGTAGGTGAGCATCCCGTTGAGCTGCACGAGGATGAAAGTAAGTTGCTGACCAATATGTTGGCAGCGATTCAACTTAAACGTGGCGCCCACACTTACCTCACCCACGTCATCAAATGCCGACCCGCGCAAGATAGTCATCCCACCAGCGAAGAAATCGCCACCTGCCTGCCGTATTTACAGCAGCAGATTGCGCTCATTAAACCCAAGCTAATTGTGGCGCTCGGCAAGACAGCTGCAATGGCATTGCTGGGTAAAGATGTGCCGCTAGGTTCGCTGCGCGGCAGTCTGCACGACTACCAAGGTACGCCTGTTTTGGTGACGTATCACCCCGCGTATTTGCTGCGTGCCCCCGCTGAAAAAGCGCGCGCTTGGGAAGATTTGAAATTGGCTGTGAAGACCATGCAGACGCTCTAGGTTTAATTTGAGCGATGGGAGGCGTAGCTGATTTTTTTGTGGGAGCGCAATTCTTTGCGTGATGACTTTCTGGAGGGACTATCGCGCAATACCCACGGGATACAAGAATCTCTGTAAGGTGAATTGTGCTCCCTCAGCAGTGTTAATCCGCCCGCGAGTAATCCGCCCAATTATTGGGCGTCTCATACAAGCGCACACGTGCCAGCTTTAGATGATTGCCATAAGTGTCACGGTAGGCATCATTCAACAAATCAAACGCTACTTGCGCTAAATTTTCTGCCGTAGGAATCACATCCAGCACCACGGTCTTGTGATTGGGCATCGTCTGCAAAAAATCCAGCACCACTGTATCGTCGCGATACACCAAAAAAGCGTGATCCCACACCTGTACCACGCGCTCATTTGCAATGCGCTTCACATCCGAAAAATCCATCACCATGCCTTGTGCAGAATCGCCCTCGGTGGCGATAACATCGCCCGATAAAGTAACCTCAATGGCATAGCGATGACCATGCATATGCTTGCATTGACTGTTGTGATTAGGAATGCGATGACCAGCATCAAATTCTAGGCGGCGGGTAATGTGCATGACAATAGTGTGTGGCTGAAAGTGGCGCGGATTATAGCTTGAAGCCCATGTCACACTGCATCTCCTTAATTTGGATTCCTCCCCTTTCAAGGGGGAGGCTAGGTGGGGGATGGGTGCGATGTCTAACGCCCCACAAACCCCTTGACATACCCCCCTCACCGCTACTTGCGATAAATGCACCATTGCAAAAGAGGGGAATCAGAAAAGGGTGACGGTGAAGATGGAGGGGTTGGAGCCGATTCCAGATTCAGAGTTTTATACCTTCGTTGGTGCAACGGATAATCATTCAAATAATCACTACTTGAAACCTGAAGCTGCCAACTATTTGCTGGCGATTGCCATCTATTATCAAACGTTGCCACAGTTCAAGAAGCTTGATTGGCAAACTGGCGCACCGACCGCGCAGACTCCCACGCCGATGGCGGTTAATGATGCTAGCCTGATGTGGGGAGGCAAGTTTGATATCAGCGGAAGTTGGAAGGGCTCGCATAAGGAGCACAAGCAAGGGGCTAGTGTAGATATACGCGCCAGACAAGAAACTGGCCTCAATGGTAATGCTATTCCTCCAGCAGTATTCGATGATTTTAATTGGCTGTTAGATCAGGTTGTTCCACAAGGTGCCGCAGATGAAAAATTTATACTTGAGTGCAACCAAACAGAAAAAGATGCGGATGGCAATCCAGTTCGTATTCCAGAAAATCACTGTATCAGCACCCTAGACTTTTCGCAGGATACCAATCGCCATTACCACGTACGCCTTTTGGGAGATTGAGCATGAAGACACTATTCAGAACTACTGCGCTGTTCCTTTATATGCAGTTAAGTTTTGCGGTCGGGCTGATACCTGGCGAAAGCATTACACGCGATCCAGTCACGGGAAATTACATCGCTATCTTTTGGGATGAGGATCCTGAAGGACTTGGTAATGATAGGTTTGCGCGAGCGACTTTTGAAACGGCCACCAAGATTGAACCGACAGTGCGTAGCCGTTTGAAGCTGCATCAAGATTGGGGTATCGGTTATCAGTACCAGATAAGCAATGGCAAGGCGGCAAAGCAATCCATTGTTTTGCTTGACCTGTATGGCCTTCCGCTTAATACACAGCTTTTGAATACGCAAAAGGTGCTTGGAAGTGATGGCGCTGTGCTGATCGAGTTTTACAACTTTGGCATGCAGGCACCAGCCAATACTTGCTGGTATGGCTCTGGTGCTAACAACGGGCAGACAGTGAATATCGGTTGGATGTGCAAAACATGGGATTACTCGTCGAACAGTAAGAACACCTCTTTCGGCATTGCGCTAGGCGCATCGCTCGGAGGTTTCGGACTTGCAAGCTTAGATTTGCCTGGAATATTTGTGGCGAAGCTGGTAGGCAATACCAAATGGCATCATTTTAGCTTTGGTGGTGCGGGTCCAGATAATGAAAAATCCAGCATCGGAAATCAGATGGGCAAAATCGTCAGAAATGACAATATTCCCCACAACATAGCAGCCCCCCTAATTTCCGTCCCCACCCCATTCGACCCCGCCATCGTTCTCGACAATCTGCGCGCCCACGTCGCCACCTGGCCCAGCAAGCAACTCGTCGAAGCTACCTTCGCCGCCCAGCTCGACCGCTACTTGCTCTCCGCCGCTGAAGCCTATCGCCACAACCAACCCAAAGCAGGCAAAGAGCACATCGAAACCCTGCGCGACATGCTCAAGCGTGTGCATAAAAATTTAGAAGATGACGATGATGAAGAGCATGACGGCAAGCAAGGTGCGAAACACAACGACCATCCTGCCACACAAGCCCTCCCCATCGACCGCCTCGCCGCCCGCGTGTTGGACTTTGATTTGAAATACGTGCAAAAGCGCATGGAGATTGAACACAAGGAGCATTGAGTTCGTGTGATCCCTTGGCAGGGAGTTTGCAGGCTGATTTCGTGAGTTGAATCAACCAGCGCATTTCTAAACTTTGAAAGCTTTTACCGATTTTTTGAAGTCGTTAAGCGAGTCAGGTTTTGATTCGCTTTTGTAGCGCAACGCGGTGTAGCGCGTGGCAATGTCTTGTATGCCTTGCGCCAAGTCTGGACGGGTGCGGGATACGCGGTTTGCGTAGTCTTGCGCGCCTTCATGCGCGAGTCGTGGCAAGCCAACTTTGGCTAATTTGCGGCAGGCTTTTAGCCACGTCGCTTGCACCATGTCGTGTTGTTTGACGATTAAGCGGCGTAGCAGGATGAGCGTAAAAATTCCCACGAGTAAAAAAATGCCGGCGAGCATGTTGAACGCCATGCGCTGCCAGGTGATGTCTTCCATGCCGAGGCGAGTGAGGAAGGCGAACTGGCGCTCCATGTCGTAGCCCAGCACCCATTGGTTCCATTGATTTGCCATCGCATCAAAATTAAAGCGCAAGTCGCGCAGCCATTGCGGTGGGTCGCGCAACATAAAGGGCAGGGCAGTGTTGTCGGGTAGTGATTCGCTTAAGCCATTTTGAATGCGCCCAGGGGCGATGGCAGCGGTGGGGTCGAAACGTACCCAACCGCGCTCGGCTAGCCACACTTCTGTCCACGCATGC
>JAGVFD010000266.1 GCA_020057805.1 Sideroxydans sp.
ATATCCAAGTCGCACATGATTTTGAGACGAGTCACTAATGCATTGCGATAGGTGGCAGGGATTTCGATGTATTGCAATAGCGAGCCATCTTTGCGTAAACGAATGCCTGTCTTGCCTTTTCCTGGCATAGGTTCAACGTGAATATCCGATGCGCCCATTTTGTAAGCATCCACGATGATTTTGTTGACCAGCTTAACCAATTCATTATCAGCCGCAGCACTCGCGTCATCTTGCCCTGTGTCAACACTCTCTTCATCGCTGGCCAACGAAGTGAGTAGGTCATCCATACTGCTTGAATCTTCATAGCTGCCTGTTGAATCGCCCGCGCTTGAAGCAGAGTTTCCGCCACCATAAAACAAATCAAGCGTGGCTTTGAATTCACGCAAGGTACACACTTTGTAGATGAGCCGATTTTTGGGGAAGATGTTGTTAACTACGCGCGAAGCTTGAATACGCTCGGGGTCGGTGGTCAGAATGACGACGCCTTCTTGAATGTCATCAATCGGCACCCAGTGGCTACTCTCGACATATTCGCGGCGCAGGTTGCGCAATAATTCGGAGGGCTTAATGCGATCCGCCCGATGCGCTTCGTAAGGCACACCAAAAAAGCTGGAGAGTGCTTTGCCTAATGCTTCCGGTTTTACTTGAAATTCGTCTAATAAAACTTCTTCAATTTCTACGCCCTTGCGACGCGCAGTACGTGTTGCTAGCTCAAGTTCAGCGGCCGACATCACCGCGTCGGCCACCAAATAGTCATACTTTGTTTTCACTACATTGACTTGCTGCTGCTGACGCTGACGTAATGCAACCGCAAGCGTCTGTGCTAATTCACGTACCCCATCTTCCACCAAGTTAGGGAAGGGAAATCCAGCTTTGTTGTTGATGACTTGCATCACGCCAACCAGTTCGCCGCTTTCTTCGGTGATGGGAGCAACCAGCATTTGTTTAGTACGGTAGCCCGTACGCTTATCCACGTCTTGCAAAAAACGCAATGTGGAACTAATTACTGCCAGCTCTTGTTCGTCGTAGACGTCTTTTAGATTCAGCAGTTTTTTGTGAAAGGCTGCGTAACCCGCAATACTTTGTTCGGCGATGGGCAGCTTGAGATCTTTGAATGAATTGAGTCCAGTTTTAACTTTTGAGATTAACGAAGCTTTGTCTTCTCCCACCATGTAAATGGTGAGTCCGTCTGCATTAAATAGGGTGCAAATGTCTTTACTGACATCAAGCATAATTTCGTCGATATTGCTGGTAGCGTGAATCTTGTTAGTGACATGATTGAGGTTCTTGGTGAACTCCAAACGTGCCCCCATTTCATTGCCATTTCCTTGAACGGGACTATTCATTTATCTCTCCATCCTGCTGTTGTTCCGCTTTGGATACCGACCAAAGCCCATTTTCTAAAACAAATACTTTGTATCCTGCTTGCGCCAACACGAAAGCCGCTGCTGCGCTGCGCCGCCCACTTTGGCAATATGTAACGTAGGGCGTTGTGTTACTCAACACGCCGATGGCTTTACGCACATCGTTCAACGGCACATTGATTGCTCCGGGCAATTTGTCGTGCCGATACTCTGCGGGATGACGCACATCCATCCACACTGCGCCTTGTGCGATTAACTGACAGGCCGCTTGATAGCTGATGCGATGCAACAAAGGCTCTTTCATCAACTCTAAAAAGTCTTTCTTCTTCAGTCGAAGTAATACACCGTTGCTTCTCATCGTCACCGATGCGTTGCGCTTGCTGTCAGAAATGAGCGCCTCTTCTCCGAACACATCACCTGCTTTAATTTCAGCCAACACTTGCTGCGCACCGTCCACCAGACGGCTCACTTGCGCGCGTCCGCTTTCAATGAGGTAGTAGTAATCACCCTCATCTCCTTCTCGCACGACAACATCTTTATCCCAGACTGCAATGGCCTCGATGCGTTTCAATAGCTCACCGATATTAGCCGGTGGCAAATGGGCCTAGACTTAAATTTTCTGCACTGAACATTCCTGAGTTAAGTAGCCGACGTACTGCCGCTTCAGAGTCTGTTTTATCCGCGCGCATTTTAATGATTTCATGCATAGCAAACTGATCCCACGTCACCATACGATCAAGCAAGTCATCATCAATACATAACAATTGCACATTACTCAAAGTACGCGCCGTCAATATGACGGGCTGACGTTTTCCAATAGGATGTCGCGCCCACTCCGAATCCGCACGCATCATCACTTGATTGCCATCGGCATAGCTCAGCTCTAGTTCGCCACGCACCAGATAGACGGAGCGGCCTTGCATAAAATTGTTGGAGAAAGGGTTTTGCCCTGCCTCGACATTTTCAACTCGGCAATAGTCCAGCAGTTCTCGCAAACGTGCGGGACTAAAGGTGGAGATGGGCTCCAACGCAGCCAATACTCTAATGTCGAGCGCTTCATTCATGATTGATGTTCAATCCGTTTTGTCATGGAAAATGAGATTCTCTTAACCATTATTTAGTTTTGAAATCAAATGCGCCATCCCAATTTTCACTTGGCGCAACTTTACGGAAATACGCAACACGGTCTGCATACACTTGATACAGCTTGGTCTGTGGCGACATATTGCGCAGGCTTAACAATTGCAACTCCGCAGCATCCCAATCTTGCTTTCGATACATGCGTAAAGCTTGATTAAACAGCTTCAGTTCATCCAGCACTCCCGCACTCACTTCGCCCACCAAGCCTAGTGGTTCAAAAATTGCAACGGGCTGTACTTTACCTTTTACGCGCACCCGATCAACTTCGCGATACACAAATTCAGGCACTGCCTGTGCAGTCACTTCGCCCACTAAAATTAACACGCCGTATTCTTTGGTAATACCTTCCAACCGCGAAGCCAAATTAACGGCATCTCCCATGACGGTATAGGCCACGCGAATTTCGGAACCCATGTTGCCCACACTGACGCGCCCCGTATTAATGCCAACTCCAACGTTGATTGCGGGCCAGCCGCGAGATTTGAAGTGTGGCTGTAGTTCCGCCAGTTTTTGCTGCATTTCCATCCCCGCCAAAATGGCATGATACGCATGACGTTCGTCCGCTAACGGCGCACCCCAGAACGCCATAATGCAATCACCCATGTATTTATCAATAGTGCCGCGTTGTTTGTAAATGACGCGCGAAAGCGGTGTGAGAAATTCGTTCATCAGCAGTGATAATTCTTTGGGATCTAACC
>JAGVFD010000232.1 GCA_020057805.1 Sideroxydans sp.
AAAATACAACGTAGGTGAAAAAGCCATCATCCAGTTGCCTGAAGCCACTCAAGGCCGCGCACTGGTTACCATTGAAAACGGCGCGAACATACTTGAGGCAAGGTGGATAGAGTTCTCAGCAGACCAAGCCAATAACAAAGAAAAATCGCGCTTTGAAATTCCCATCACACGTGCGATGACGCCCAATGTGTATGTCAGCGTGACCTTGATTCAGCCGCATGAAGGCAAGAAAAATGATTTGCCGATTCGCATGTATGGCGTGATTCCGCTACATGTGTCTGATCCCGAAACGCTGTTAAAACCTGTGTTGCATGCCGCCAATGAGTGGAAGCCTGAAGCCAAAGTTGCCTTTGAAGTTTCAGAAGCCAATGGGCGTGAAATGGCTTACACCGTTGCCGTGGTGGATGAAGGCTTGCTAGGTCTCACCAATTTCAAAACGCCCGAATTGCACAGCCACTTCTACCAACGCGAGGCCTTGGGCATTACCACTTGGGATTTATTTGACGAAGTGGCCGGTGCTTACGGCGCAAAACTCGACCGCTTACTCGCCATCGGCGGCAGTGATGCGGATGCAGCAAAGGATGCGAAGCGCGAGAAAAAACGCTTTCCCCCTGTCGTCAAATACTTTGGCCCTTTCAAGCTCGCCAAGGGTGAAAAAGCAAAGCATGAATTCCAACTGCCTGCTTATGTGGGAGCGGTGCGTCTCATGCTAATTGCAGGCAATGCCAACCCGAATGGGGCAGGCAGTGCTTATGGCTCGACAGAAAAATCTGTGTATGTGCGCCAACCTTTGATGCTGATGCCGACACTTCCGCGTGTGGTTGGACCAGAAGAAGAATTCACCGTGCCCGTTTCTATTTTCGTGATGGATAACGCGATTAAAGAAGTCACCCTCAAGCTAGAGGTGGGTTCGGAATTTGAATTGGTGAATAAAAATCCGGTGAGTGTTACGTTCGACAAGCCCGATGAAAAATTGGGCATGCTCAAACTCAAAAGTGGTGCGCGATTAGGTAAAGGTAGTTTGAAGTTCGTCGTAACCAGCGGCAAACATGAAGCGCACGCCGAAGTTTTCCTTGAAGTGCGCAGCCCCAATCCGCCCTCTACCCGTCATCAACGCAAGGCGCTGGCACCAGGTGAAACATGGGAGGTCGAGGTATTACCTCACGGCTTGCCTTCCACCAATGTCACTACGTTGGAAATGTCGGCCATGCCGCCGCTCGATTTGGAGCGGCACTTACAGTATTTGATTCGCTACCCGCATGGGTGCGTCGAGCAAACCACGTCCGCCGCATTCCCCCAACTGTATCTGGCCTCGCTCACCAAGTTGGAAGATTCCCGCAAGAAGGAAATCGAAAGCAACGTACAAGCAGCCATCGGAAAACTGCGCAGCTTCCAACAACCGAATGGCGCATTTGACTATTGGCCGGGCGGTTTCAATGCCGTGTTTGATGAGCGTGAAGCGTGGTCTACCAACTACGTCGGACACTTTATGGTGGAGGCTAACAAGTTAGGCTACCAACTGCCACCCGCCATGTTGGCGGATTGGGTGCGCTTCCAAAAATCTGCCGCGCAAGCTTGGACTAATAGTCAGCCAAGCGCTTCGTTGAATCAGGCTTATCGCTTGTACACCTTGGCTCTGGCTAGCCAGCCCGAGCTGGGTGCGATGAATCGCTTGCGTGAAACGACCAATCTACCCACCGCCGCGCGCTGGATGCTGGCCGCGTCTTACAAGTTGGTTGGTCAGGACGAAGTGGCAAATCAGTTAGCCAAGGGCGACCCCATGAACTTGAGCAATTACGTACAGCCTGATGCCACTTTTGGCTCTCGCTTGCGCGATGCCGCCATCGTGCTCAATAGCTTGGTCATCCTCAATCAGCTCGATCAAGCCAAGCCGCTGGTGGATGAAATTTCCGCTCAACTCGCTTCTGACAATTGGTACAGCACACAATCGCTGTCGTACTCGTTGATGGCGATGTCGAAGTTTGCGGGCAGCAGTAATAACGCCGACTACAGCTTTGAGCGCACGGTCATCGGCAAATCTGAACGCGTTAAATCGAGTAGCCCTATCCACACCTCAGAGCTTAAAAACTTCCCCGACCAAGGGGGCAAAGTCATCCTAAAAAATACATCCGAGCGCAGTTTATTCGCGACGCTCGTGACGCGAGGCATTGCCAAAGCGGGAGCGGATGAAGCGGCCTCTTCTGGCTTGTCGCTTGAGGTTAGTTACACCGATGAGGGGGGTAATCCCTTGGACATCAGCCACCTCAAACAAGGACAAGATGTGATGGCAAAAGTGACCGTTAAAAATCTCGGTGCAGTGAAGGTGGACAACCTAGCGCTGACCCAGATGGTGGCCGCCGCTTATGAAATTCACAACGAGCGGATGGATGGAGTAAATAACATTGGGGCGCGTGTGGGGCAACAAAATACACCGGGCTACTCCCCCTTTGGCGCACCTGCCGTGGCGGCGAGTACGCTAGAACATCTCGACATTCGTGATGATCGTGTGTTGCGTTATTTCGCATTAAAAGCAGGCGAGAGCATTCAGTTTTCCACCCGACTGAATGCGGCCTATTTGGGGCATTTTTATCAACCCAGTATCATCGTTGAGGCGATGTATGACGCCACCAAAAATGCGCGCAGCAAAGGGCTGTGGATTGATGTGACTTCAGCTGCGCCCTAATCATTAACGATTATCCGCGCTTAGGCAAACACCCAAGCGCGGACAAACAAGTCCTTTCACTTGCACATCTCTGCCAACTCAAAATTAATCAACACCCTTAAATTGATGTTGCTTCAGCATCGACGAAAGTGGGCGATTGGCTTGCTTTTATTGGCGGCCTGTATCGGCATTTGGCGAAGTTTGCCTACGCCACTTTTTTCCGCTCCCCCGTCCACCATCTTGTTGGCTCGCGATGAATCTTTGCTCGGCGCACGCATCGCAGCCGATGGCCAGTGGCGATTTCCAGCGGGGGCAAGCGTGCCCGAAAAGTTTCGCATCGCACTGGTGACGTATGAAGACAAGCGATTTTCTTTTCATCTTGGCATCGACCCACTGGCACTAGCCAGAGCCGTTCGACTCAATTTTGCGCAAGGCCATACCGTCAGTGGCGCTAGCACCATCACGATGCAAACCATACGCTTGGCGCGTGAAAGTCAGCAGCGAAATTACCTCAACAAAACCGTCGAAATGTTGCTGGCATTACGCTTGGAGATGCAATACAGCAAGCAGGAAATCATTGAGCTGTACGCAGCCAATGCACCTTTCGGCGGCAATGTGGTGGGGCTGGAAGCCGCCGCTTGGCGCTATTTTGGACGTGATCCGAAGCGGCTATCTTGGGCAGAAATATGCACACTGGCGGTATTGCCCAATAGCCCAGCGCTGATTCACCCCGGACGCAATCGCGACTTGCTTTTGAAAAAACGAAATCGCTTATTACAAAGCCTGCATGAAACGGGGCAACTGTCGGAGATGGATTTACGTTTGGCACTACTGGAAGCGATTCCACAGCAACCGCTTGCTTTGCCACAACTGGCACCACACTTACTCGACACGCTGCATGCCAACGCACCGCAAACCTATCGCTTCAAAACCACACTCGATGCGAATCTACAACGTGCTGCCACCGATGGGGTACGCGAGCGTATTAAAGATTTATCCCGCCAAGGTATTCATAACACCGCCGCACTCTTCATTGATAACCGCAACTTTGAGGTGCTGGCTTACGTGGGCAATGCGGAATACTCGGTGAACAATGAGCGCGGCTACGCGGTTGATATTGTGCGTAGGCCACGCAGTAGCGGCAGCATCTTAAAACCTCTCCTGTTTGCCACCATGCTGGATGCGGGTGAGATTTTACCGACCACACTGATAGCGGATATTCCCACCCAGTACGGCGGTTACATGCCCGAAAATTTTGACCATCAATTCCGTGGTGCAGTGCCCGCCCAAGTAGCACTTTCTCAATCACTCAATGTGCCGGCCGTGCGTATGCTTAAGCGCCACGGCGTGCATCGCTTCTATGATTTTTTGAAGCACTTGGGCATGTCTAGCCTCACTAGAAATGTAGATGACTACGGGCTGTCCTTGATACTCGGCGGCGCGGAAGTTTCTTTGTGGGAGGTGGCGCATTTCTACGCCAATCTTTCTAACCTTGCGCAACCTGGTTTAGTCAAACACCCCCATCAATATCATGCTCTGCGTTTATGGCGCGATGCCTCTGTTGCCGCACCAACGAATGCAGAAATCAGCCCGGGCGCCGCATGGCTAACCCTGCGCGCCTTACTTGAAGTGTCACGCCCCGGCGAAGAAGGATATTGGAAAAACTTTTCCAGCACTCGCGTGATTTCTTGGAAAACAGGAACCAGCTGGGGATTCCGCGATGCGTGGGCGGTCGGCACCAATTCGCACTACACCATTGCCGTGTGGAGCGGGAATGCCACAGGTGAAGGCAGGCCAGGTCTCACGGGAAGCACCGCCGCCGCCCCCTTGTTGTTTGATTTATTTAACCGCGTTGAACGTGCCAATTGGTTTGCCACACCCGAGCTGTATTTGAAGGAGTTGGACGTGTGTAAAGACAATGGATTTCTCAATAACGGTTACTGCGAGACAGAAAAACAATTGGCCCCCATCAACAGCAATTTTTCGCAGATTAGTCCACATCATCTACGCCTGCATTTAGATTCATCTGGCCCATTTCGTGTACACAGTGGGTGTGAGCGCGTGTTCGCAATGAGAAATGAGGATTGGTTTTCGCTCCCCCCCACGCAAGAATTTTACTTTCGGCGACACCATGCCGACTACCGCACCTTGCCGCCTTTCCGCAAAGATTGTGAATCTGCGCTGGTTGCCGAAATCAACCAGCGCCCGCTCGATTTCATTTACCCCACCGAAGCGGCGCGCATCTACATTCCCGTGGATTTTGCTGAAAAGAAAGGACTTACTGTATTTGAAGCGGTGCATCGCAAGCGCGACTCGGTAATTCACTGGCATTTAGATAATCAATATCTTGGCTCAACCCGCACCTTCCATCAACAAGCGCTAGATGCTACTCCGGGCGCTCACGTCATCACCATTGTTGATCAAGAAGGTAATCAACAATCCCGTCACTTTGAAATTTTGGCTGAATAGTCTGCGCAGACTAAACCTTGAATCCACTGCTGATACAGCTGATTCGCTGCGTGATGCAAAGACGGTAGTTTGGCGTGCATCTGTGCTTGCATGAGGGGTGCGGATTGCACGGCGGGGCTGTGTTGCGCGGCGGCGATTTCGTCTGCGCCGATGGCGCACCATTCAACAATCATCTCTGCGCTCATCTCGACATGGCATTGCAGGGCGAGGTGTTTACCCAGTACGTAGGCTTGATGAGCGCAATACTCGCTAGACAGCAACGGCACGGCACCCTGCGGCAAGGAGAAAGTTTCGCCGTGCCAATGGAATGCCTCGAAGGATTTAACTTCGCCCAACCAAGTGCGCGCGCTGTCGTTAGTGGCGGCTTCAACCTTACCCCAACCGATTTCCTTAATTTGAATTGTGCCGAGCGATTCGTTCGCCTTCTCCCCTGCTTGCGGGAGAGGGAAGATTGCTTGCTTGTTTTGCTCGCCACCTA
>JAGVFD010000178.1 GCA_020057805.1 Sideroxydans sp.
CCAAGTAAGGAGATTGAATCGTAATCTGATGTTGCGCAGAGTCCGCCAATGTGGCCAAACGATTCGTTGCTCTACCCTGCCCACCTAAGCTAAATCGGCTTGAATTTTTGCCTGGGATATCACTTATAAATTCCACCTCCCCCCATGCGATTTGTTCGCTCAATCTGGTGAAAACGCTAGAAACTTCATCAATAGATTTTTTAACCTCAAGAGAAAAATTTTCCGGTAATTTTGCATAGGCATGCAACTCTGCATACATCGTAGATATTTCTTGCGACCCCACTCTCACGTTCTTTTGCATTAAGCCCAGACCGTCATACAGTGATTCAACGCCCACCGCGTATTGGCTTTCCCAAAAACGCTCAAAACTTTCTTGCATCGCCACCACTACTTGCCCCAACACCAAGGCATCGCGGTCTCGAAAATTGTATTCATGGTCGTAATTAAAATACTCGTCCGCCATATTGCGTCCGCCGGTAATGGCAATCTTGCCATCCACGATAAAAGTCTTGTCGTGCCTACGCTGATTCACACCTCGAAAATCGGTCACCACATTCACAGCTCTAGTTTGGATTGGCACACCAACCGAATTCTTTGGGTTGTAGATACGAATGTCGATATTGGGATGATGCGCAAGTGCAAGCAGATATTTATCGGGCGCATCAATTAATAAGTCATCGACAATCACGCGCACCTTCACGCCACGTTCAGCCGCTCTTAACAAAGCTTCCGCCGCCAACGTTCCTATGTTGTCCGCACTCCAAATAAAGTATTGCACTTCAATTGAGTGCTCGGCATGGTCGGCCAACCAAGCGCGAGACAATAGCGCCTCCTCCCCAGAGTCCAGCACATACGCCCCACTCTGTCCTACATGTGTGGCAATCTGGCTATGGATAAAGCCATTCCAGTCTCTGCGTGTGCCGTTGCCATATAGGCCATACACAGCGCCAGCACGAGAATTCTTTTCACCTTTTTCATGTGGTTCATTTCCTATCTATTTAGCGACGCAATTGAACAAACTCAAGCGGTTCCCATTGTCGCAATGCATACAGCAAACCAAAGCCACGGCGCTTGCTCAAGGGGGCAGTCAAACTTTGCTCATGCAATTCCGCAAAGCGTTGGCGTAGCCGTTGCAACTCACTTTGCATCTGCGCTAACGCTTGGTCGGTGAACATGCCATGCGTAAAGACATTGGCGTCTTCTATTTGTGAGAACTGACCTGCTAAAAAATCACTCTGCCCCTTGTTGCGAAAATATTGCTGGATAGGGCCGAATGGTAACCAATCAAAATCGCGTGCCACGCTGATACGAATGCGATTGCCCGGCAATAAGTTAATCAGCTGCAAGCTGTCGAGCCGCAGCAGATATTTGATGCACTCTGCTTTCGTTAAACGATAGTAAGAAATGATTTCGTCCAACGTCCAATGATTTAACGCGCACACCGCCACCACTAACAATTTTGTTTCAGATACCAATTCGCGCTCTTGTTTTTCGGTAAGCGTGCGCAAGCTCGGTTGCGCGGCTTGCGCTTCTTTCGACAACTCCGCCAAGGTAAAGCCCAGCAGATTGCTGATCTGCACCAAGCGGTCAATGGTGAGCCGACCCGAAGCGAACATGCGCTTGATGCTAGGTTCAGAAATCTTCAAAGCCAGCGCCACATCACGATAAGTCATGCCTTGCGACTTGAGTTGTTTTTTGATGGTGGCGAGTAACTGCGCGGATTCAGTCATAGATAAAGTATCGTTAAGTGATACTCGATAGTCTATGTTTCGATGCTTGGTCGGTCAAACGTTTTGTTTTTCGATTCCAACATCTATTCTTGCGCCACCTTAACAACGCAGCGAGAAACCCATGAAACTCACCTTTTCTACATCACGCGCACTCTGCTTAAGCGCACTCATCATACTGACGGCAACGTCTAGCGCTCAAGCTGTGCCCACTCAAACAAGCACGCTTGATGCATTAGGCAAACAGCTGCAAGTGGGCGATGTGGTCTTCATTCGCATCCCTTCGCAGCCCTTTACCAAAGTAGCCGACTCCACATCCAGTTGGACAAATCATGTTGGCATCGTGACCGATATTCAGGGTGACGAGCCTTTAATTGCGGAAAGCCGAGTGCCGCTTTCTGGCGAGACAACCTGGACAAAATTTATGAAGCGTTCTGATAGTGGACGAGTTGCCATCACCCGTTTGCCGCACGCCTTAGATAGCCAGCAGCAAACCAAATTGCGACTAGGGGTGGCGGCGCGCCGAGGCATCTTGTATGACACAGGGTTTGATCTGCATTCCAATCGGCAGTTTTGCTCACGCTATGTGCGAGAAGTGTTGAACGAGGCGACCGGCGTGGAGATCGGCGAGATTGAAAACTTCGCCACACTCTTAAGTCGCAATCCGCAGGCAGACCAAAAGTTTTGGAAGACATGGTATTTCGGCCACATTCCATGGCAACGCGAGACGGTGACTCCGGCGAGTTTGTTGCGTGATGAGAAATTGCAAATGGTGTTTGACGGCGCGGTGCGCTATCTCGATAAGTCAGACCTTGGTTCTTGAGTAGATGTTTGATGATTGAGATAAGTTGTTTAGATTTGCTCGCCATACAAAAAGTATTATTTATTGATACCAAATCGTCAATAAATGGCTACTTTTTTCAAAAAAGTTTCAACATTTGATGTGCGTGATTAATCTGCAACTGCCTCAACAAAAGCGTAGGCAAGCAAGGAAGAAAAAATTTAATCCTTCATCACTGTGTAATTTGTGAAAGCTAAATAAACTATTAGGAGATGACAACATGAAACAAAACAAACTTTATGTATTACTTATCGCCGCTTTGATTACCGCCCCAGCACATGCTGATGAAAATAGTCAGTTTAGCTATTTTGGTGTCGGAATTGCGGGAAGTAATTTTTCTGTCAATAAGTCTGCAAATTCACCGCTGACTACTGCAACAAGCATCAATTCGAATTCGACAAATCTCAATATATTTGCTGGCTGGCAGTTAGATTCGTTTTTAGGTATGGAACTCGATTACTTGAATGGAGGTGCGGTGACTGCAACCTCTCAGGGGCAGACGACTAAAGTGTTCGATACCGAGATGACAACAATCGCGGCGACGATGGGCACGCCGCTGAACGATAGCATACGGGTGTATGCAAAGCTGGGAGGCACATTTTGGAAATTTCATTCACAGCAGAACGTTGATTTGAACAATGGATTCGGCTCCAGTTTGGGATTGGGGGCGGACATCAATTTTTATGGCGGTTCAGAACGGAAGTTACGTATCGAATATAACAATTACCGCTTGGATAACGTGTACGTGAAAAATGCAAACAGCCTGTCGATTAATGCGGTGTTCTCTTTTCCTGACACACCAAATAAACCTGCGGCAATGACCACTACAAATTCAGAAGAATATAAATTGTGAAGTTGATTCCAACGCCAGCAATTTTGTTGCGTGATGAGAAATTGCAAATGGTGTTTGACGGCGCGGTGCGCTAGTCGTTTAAGATTTGTTAATTCTGAGGGGAAATGTAATGAGAAGCCTGATTCGATTCGTTCTAAAGCAGCTGTTCAGTGTGTTATTTCGTGTGCGTGTCTCAGGTCTGGAAAGACCGCTCGACACCCGCAAGCTACTCGTCATCGCCAACCATGAATCATTTTTGGATGGTTTGTTGTTAGGTTTGTATCTACCTTTCGATCCTGTGTTTGTCGTTCACACAGGCGTGACACGCAACTTTTTCTTCCGCCTCGTATTGAGCCAAGTGGATTATCTATCCGTTGACCCAACCAGCCCGATGGCGATTAAACGCATCATCAAACTGGTGGAATCGGGTCGCCCTGTGGTCATCTTCCCCGAAGGCCGCATCACTGAAACTGGATCGTTGATGAAGGTGTATGAAGGCCCTGCATTCGTGGCAGCGAAAACAGGAGCGACGATTTTGCCAGTGCGATTAGATGGCCCTGCGCGTTCGTATTTCAGCCGCATCTCGGGCAAGCATCCGCGCCGTTTGTTTCCGCGCGTGACCATTTCTGCACTGGAGACCACCGTCATCCACATGCCCGAAGGCGAGACCACCAAGTTGCGTCGTCGCAAAGCAGGTGAGGCGATGCGTAAGCTGATGCAAAAGATGTTGTTCGAATCACAGCCCAAACAAAAGCTCTACACCAGCTTGCTGGATACGATTTCAATTTACGGGCGCAATCGTCGTGTGATGGAAGACATCAAGCAAATCGAATACTCCTATGGCGACTTGCTC
>JAGVFD010000220.1 GCA_020057805.1 Sideroxydans sp.
ACATGCGGAACATGCGCGCCGGCCGCTTCAAACAGTTGCGCCACATGCAGAAATGGCTGGCAATCTTCATGTTGCGGCGGGGCGTCCATCACCACTTTTGTCGATCCATCGGCGAAGGTGGCGCGAAAGTAACGCCTAAAACTGGCATCAGCCGAAGCGGGGGCGAGACTGAATGGTTGATTTGGATAGAGGCTGGAAAGCCACTCGGTAAGCTGTTTCTGACGTTGCATTTGCGTTGCCTTTATGGTGTTTTTGTGAGATTTTAGCACCTTAATTTATTTGCTCACCCCATGCCTTTCCGTTTGCTGCGTGCCTTCCTTCTCATGCTGTTCATTTCACCCACCTTAAGCGTAGGCGAGGAAAGCGTGTTGCCGCTCAAGTTAGATCGCACCTTTAACAGACTGCCCACCCCGATTGAGAAAACGGCGGTATTCATTGAGGCCGATCACATTGAAGCCAGCCAAGGTAAGCAATTTACGGCCTCGGGCAATGCGAGTTATCGAGAGCTCAATCAAGCCGTCAGCGCGGATCAAATGGTCTACGACGATGCGCATCAACAATTTTCCGCGCAAGGTAATGTGGTGATTGAGCAACCCAGCTCCACCGTGCGCGGCACGCAATTCAATCTAAATTTAGATACCAACGTAGGCGACCTGCAACAACCGGTGTTTTACTTTGAAGAAAATCATGCGCGCGGCAGCGCCGAGAAGGTCAACATTGCGGGCACGCAGCATTACGAATTTGAGAATGCCAACTACACCACTTGCCCCATTGAGCAGGATGATTGGATGTTAAAAATGAGTCGACTGAGCATTGATCGCGCCACTCAAGTGGGCATTGCACACCACGCGCGCATTGAATTTTTTGGTGTGCCGCTGCTGTACACCCCGTGGATGGATTTCCCCTTGAATAGCAATCGCCGTTCAGGGGTGCTGGGGCCACTATTCGGCAGCACACATTCCAGCGGCACTGAAATTACTTTGCCGTACTACTTTAATATCGCCCCCAATCTGGATGCCACGCTGTCACCGCGCTGGCTACAAAATCGCGGCACGCAGCTAAATAATGAAGTGCGCTATTTGCAGCCCAGCTTTGCAGGTGAACTACAAGCTGATGTGCTATCCAACGATGCCCTCTCACAGTCTGATCGCATACACCTTGCCCTTAAGCATGGGCAACAATTAGGCCGCGGTTTCAGCGCCGCGCTCAATCTCAATCGTGTGTCAGATGATAAATACTATCGAGACCTCGCCACCACCGTGGCCGCCACCTCGCAAACCAACTTGTTGCAAGAAGGTGTGTTGAATTATGCGGGGGGCGGCTGGACTGCCTCGACTCGCGTGCAGCACTATCAAACTTTACAAGATCCATTAGCGCCCGTAATCGCACCTTACTGGCGTCACCCTCAAGTGAATGCTGCTACGCAGCAAGCGTTGCTGGGTGGCACGTTTGCGTTTAACGGCGAGTTCGTGGATTTCCGCCATCCCACCTTGGTGAATGGTCGTCGCTTGATGCTCTACCCCTCGGTGAGCTATCCCCTGCTAAACGAATCAGGTTATTTCCTCACGCCGAAAGTAGGGGTGCATCGTACCCAATACGCGCTCGACAACAACACATCTGGCTATTTGCCCAACAGCATTCGCACCCTGCCTATTTTTAGTTTAGATGGCGGACTCGTCTTTGAGCGTAGCGATTCTTTCATTGGCAATGGTTATATGCAGACGCTAGAGCCGCGCCTCTACTACGTGCGCATTCCCTACCAAAACCAAAGTCTGCTGCCTAATTTTGACAGCGCACAAGCCCCCTTTAGCTTCACCCAGATGTTCACTGAAAATCGCTTCTTGGGAAATGATCGCGTGGGCGATGCCAACATGTTGACCGTTGCACTCACCTCACGCGCCATTGACGACGACGACGGTGTAGAACGCATCAAAATTGCAGCGGCGGAACGTTTTACTTTTAGTGAGCCCTTGGTCAATTTCGCCACGCCCACTGACCGCGTCACTCGCTCGGATATTTTGCTCGCCGCTGGCGGGCGTATGACGCGCAATTGGACGCTCGATAGCCTGCTGCAATACAACCCCAATGTGAATGTCACCGAGTCGTACAACATGGCGGCGAGCTATAAACCCGAAGCGGGCAAGCTGCTTAATTTGGGCTACCGTTACACACGCGGCATTTTGAAACAGGTGGACATTGCCACTCAATGGCCGATCTCAGGACGTTGGCATACGGTGGGACGCTTCAACTATTCACTCCACGACCAGCGTATTTTGGAGGCGCTAGGTGGGCTTGAGTATAATGAGAGCTGCTGGACGCTACGCCTCGTTGCGCAAACCTTTGCCACTGCCGCCAAAGAAACCACGACCGGCGTGTTTGTCCAGTTGGAACTCAACGATTTAGTGCGCATTGGCTCTGACCCGCTGGCCGCTTTACGCACCAGCATCATTGGCTACACCAAATTAAATGATGTACAGATCGCCCCGCCCAGTCAGGGATTGCAATAACTCAACTTTAAGAAGTGACACATGAAAATTATTTCTGCCCTGCTGTTGTCCGTCCTCACTTTTGCGGCCCATGCTGCAACGCCTGTTGCCCTCGACCGTATACGCGCCGTGGTGAACGACAACATCATCACCCAACAGGAATTAAGTCAAAAGGTAGCAGCAGCAGTCCGACAATTACAAAAACAAGGTACGCAATTACCCGATGCCTCCGTGCTCGAAAAACAAGTGTTGGAACGCATGATTAGCGATTTGCTGCAAACCCAGTTCGCCAATGAAAACGGGGTGCGCGTGGATGATGTGCAGCTCGACAAAGCACTCGCACGCATAGCCCAGCAAAACAAATTAGATGCCGCCACCTTCCGCGCCAAGCTGGAAAATGACGGCATCGACTTCAATAAATTCCGCGAAGAAATTCGCGCCGAAATCGTCTCGGTGCGCCTGCGTGAACGCGAAGTAGATAGCAAGCTCATTGTCAGCGAAAGCGACATCGAAGACTATCTCGCCACACAAGCCAACCAAGGCAACAAGGGTGAAGAACTGCAACTCGCGCACATTTTGATTGTGGTTCCCGAACAAGCCAGCGCGGACAGCATTCAAACTTACAAGCGCCGCGCTGAAGAGGCGCTGTCTAAATTAAATGGCGGCGCTTCATTCGCCCAAGTGGCGGCAGGCTACTCGGATGCCAAGGATGCCTTACAAGGCGGCGTGTTGGGCTGGCGTCCTACCAATCAATTACCCAGTTTATTTTCCGAACCCTTGAGCAAACTCAAAGCGGGCGAATTAACAGGCTTGCTACGCAGCCCTAGTGGTTTCCACATCATCAAATTGCTGGACCGAAAAACATCCGATACGCCTGTCTTCATCAGCCAAACGCATGCCCGTCACATCCTGATTAAAACCAGTGAATTCGTTTCAGAAAATGAAGCCAAAGCACGCTTACAAGAAATTAAAGCGCGCATTGATAAAGGCGCCAATTTTGCTGAAGAAGCTAAATTACATTCAGAAGATGGTAGCGCCCCTCAAGGGGGTGATTTAAGTTGGCTATCGCCTGGCGAAACCGTACCTGAATTTGAAAAAGCGATGGATGCCTTAAAGATCAGTCAAGTGAGCGGATTGGTGCAATCGGGATTCGGCTGGCATCTCATCCAAGTGTTAGAACGCCGCAATACCGACGTGAGCGTAGAACAAAAAAAACAACAAGCCCGCAACGCCATCCGCGCTTACAAATCGGATGATGCTTACCAAGATTGGCTACGCCAACTGCGCGACCGCGCCACGCTGGAATACCGAGAATGAAGGTAAGACTCGCGAAGCAATTGCCATTGCTTCCTCTCCCGCTTGCGGGAGAGGATTGAGGAGAGGGCGTAAGTGAATCTTCCGCTCGTCATCACCTCAGGTGAACCTTCGGGCATCGGCCCCGACCTGTGCTTACAACTCGTGGAACATGCCTATCCACTGGTTGTTATCGCTGATAAATTGCTGCTGCAACAACGCGCCGCACAGCTGCAACTAGATGTCGCTCTGCACGACTACAACCCGAACGCGCCGCATGCCGCAGGTAAATTAAGCGTGCTGCATGTTCCTGTAGCTCAGCCTGTTATCGCTGGAAAACTCGACGCCCGTAATGCGCCCTATGTTTTAGAAACTTTGAATCGCGCGCTGCAAGGGTGTGTGTCTGGCGAGTTTGCCGGCATGGTCACCGCCCCCGTGCACAAGGGCATCATCAACGATGCGGGCATCCCTTTCACCGGGCATACCGAATATCTGGCCGAGCAAACTAATACACCGCTGGTGGTAATGATGTTGGCGGGCGGCGGCATGCGCGTGGCGCTGGCCACCACGCATTTACCCTTGCGCGAGGTGGCGGATGCCATCACACAACCTCTACTAGAAAACATCTTGCGCATCTTACGGCGCGATTTACAAACCCGCTTTGGCATCGCCCATCCGCGTATTTTAGTAGCAGGCCTCAACCCCCATGCGGGTGAAGGCGGGCATCTCGGACACGAAGAAATTGACGTGATGATTCCCGTGTTGAACAAGTTGCGCGCCGCAGGATTCAATGTAAGTCAGCCTTTACCTGCGGATACTTTATTCGCCGCGCATCGTTTGCGTGAGTGTGATGCAGTGCTGGTGATGTACCACGACCAAGGCTTGCCGGTGCTCAAGCATGCCAGCTTCGGTGAAGGCGTGAACATCACCTTAGGCCTGCCTATCATCCGCACTTCGGTCGATCACGGTACAGCGTTGGAATTAGCAGGCACAGGCAAAGCTAATGTCGGCAGCTTGTTGGAAGCGATTAAGGTTGCAGTTGAAATGCATCGCAACCAATCTAATTGCTGATGTTTAGACCGACGTTTATACTCGCCCCACCCCAATATCGCGGAGTCTGAAATGACCACACCACTCAATAGAATTACGATAAATCCTGCCGTGAGAAGCGGGAAGCCTATTGTCGCGGGTACGCGCATCACGGTGTCTGATGTTTTAGGTTACTTGGCCAGCGGCATGACCGAGGCTGAAATAATGGCTGACTTTCCAGATTTATCACATGAGGACATCTTGGCCACCTTAGCCTTTGCTGCACAGCGAGAGCAGCGACTTTTCTCGGCAGTATGAAGCTGCTGTTCGATGAAAACCTATCGTTTAGATTAGTACAGGCGCTGAATGATATTTATCCTGACTCAACCCATATCAGGCAAGTTGGGCTGTTAGGCGCAGATGATTTACAAATTTGGAACTTCGCTGCCAAACATGGGTTTTTGCTTGTTTCCAAAGATACCGATTTTTATGAAAGAAGCCTCGTATTTGGCGCCCCTCCCAAGATAGTTTGGCTACGAACTGGCAATATCTCTGTTCAAGAAACCATCACCCTGCTGCGCACTCAATATATTGTCATTCGCCATTTTTCCGAAGATACCATCGCCAGCTTCATTGCCCTCAAAATGGGTTCCGCATAAAAAATGAGCGCACATAAAGCAAAAAAAATGTTTAGTTCCGACATCACGCGCTACGCGCATGAGTCTTCTCTGAAATGTTTTTTGGAAAAATTAAAATGAATCACAAAGCCAAAAAGCATTTTGGCCAAAATTTCTTGGTCGATCAAAACATCATCGCCGACATCGTGCGCTGCATCCGCCCCGAGGCGAATGACAACATGGTGGAAATTGGCCCAGGGCTGGGCGCACTCACACGCCCGCTATTGAAGCAACTCAACAAGCTACACGTCATCGAGATTGACCGCGACATCATCGCGCGTTTGAAAACTGATTACCCACAAGACAAGATCGTCATTCACGAAGGCGATGCGCTGCAATTCGATATCGCCTCGTTAGACGCGCCGCTACGCATTGTCGGTAACCTGCCCTATAACATTTCGTCGCCGCTGCTATTTCACTTTGCCAACTACGCCGCACGCATCACCGACATGCACTTCATGTTGCAAAACGAAGTGGTAGAACGCATGGTGGCCGAGCCTTCCAACCCCGCTTTCGGACGCCTCTCCGTGATGCTGCAATACCGTTTCTATATGGAGAAGTTGCTGGACGTGCCGCCGGAGTCCTTCCGCCCCGCACCCAAGGTCGATTCCGCCATCGTGCGCATGATTCCCATGCCCGCCGACAAAATTATCGTGAAGAACGAATTGCTGTTCGCGCAGATCGTCGGCACTGCTTTCGGCCAACGCCGCAAGACACTGCGCAACACACTCAAGAGTTTTTTGAACGAGGATGAATTTGCGCAACTCGGCATCGACTGGCAGCTACGTGCGGAGAATTTGGGCGTAGCTGAATTCACGCACATCACCAACCATTGCGATAGCAAGTAGCTCTCACCCTACTCCATCGGATGCCGAATGATGGTCTTCCATTTCTCCGGCGCGGCACGGCGTATATCGCTGAGATAAATCTCGTGGTGTTTACCACGGCGCGCAGATTTTTCATCAATGAATTGATGCAGTCTTTCTATGGTCGGCCCTTCAGTTGAGAAAGGGCCAATATGCAACACTTGCGCACAGCGACCTTCTTCAAACCATTCAAGCCGCATCTTGCCTAATGCCGGCAAATCCTTTGCTCGTGCGTCCTTCATTGCGATTGCAATCACTTCATCCGCCACGAAACCAGGCTGCATGATCATCATCGTCCACTTCCAATCTGCCTTATCGTCGGTTGTGAAGGCAGACATGTCATCCGCCCACCACAGCCCTTCCAACGGCATCACGCCATAGTCGATTGCCTGCGCACTTTTCTTGACCATGAATTTCACCGCATAGGAAACGGCGAACAATGCTTCGACGGCATGGGCATATTCAAGCGAGGTGTTTGGGTCGCCCTTACCATCGATCATCAGGTATTTCATCGGCGGCACATCCACTGGAGCTAATGCTTTGGCAGAAGCTTGGTAAAGCTGTTTCAGCTCTTTCTTCAAGTCGATCTTATTCATTAGGAATTCTTTCAATCAAGGGCAAATATCTGTCTGCAACTCAATTAGTGGTGAGGTGGCGTTTCGCATCAAGTTCGTTGCCATAGTTGGGCTAGGCCAACTAAATATGTCAGGCCAATGATCATGCAAATGGTCGATGTGACAATCCAAAACGTATCGCTATTGCCCGGAAACAAGGGCTTAAGCAGTGGGAAGGCAAGGGCTCGCACCAAATAGATGATGGCGATAACTGCCAGTGTTTGCCGTAGATAGGGCAATGGTGCGATCACCCCCGATCCTGACAATGCGTAAATCCCCCAGCCAGACAATACGACGCCAATCACAAATGCGATGACTGGTGGATACCAATGCCCTGCTGCGGACATACTCACAATAGGCTCTCCCGCGCCGAGCAGTCTGAATCCATTTGCGCCCCAAACGATACAGGCGAAATGCAATGCCGCCGCCGTAAAACTAAACGTTGCACCAAACAGAAGCGGGATGTTGTAGGTAGGCACAGTCAAACTCCTTTGATGATCAAGTCAAGACATCAGGCCATTGGAATGTAGATATCCGTTAGCAGGTCTTCAGGGGCGGTGTCCAATGGCGTATTGAGATATTCCTCAAACGGCGGCGCATCACGCAACTCACATCCTGATTGCAGCAGCCAGGTTCCAAACAGCCATTCATAAGCAGCTGACAAGCCCACATAAGAACCGCGATGTTGCAACACCGCATACTTCCCGCCAGCAATAGTGACGCGCTCCAACGGAGGTTCAAGCACGCACGTTTTGTTAATCGAGAAGCAGGCGCGTGAACGTAATTGAGCTTCTTCTACGGACGCAGGGTCATCGTAGTAAAGGGCAATCATCCGGCTGTCTTGGTCAAGTAAATTGCGCGCGCCCAACCAACCCCCAAGTTGATCGAAAGCCTGATTAATCTGCAAATACGAGCCACTATGGTTGGCACTGACCACCTCCAGATTGGGAATGGTTTTATAGCTAATGTCATACATGTCGAAATTCTTTTCCGTAACACCAGCTTGGTATCTGGCATGGCTCCCATGAGTTCTATATCGAGCTGGCGGCATGCCATAAATCGTGCTGAAGACGCGCGTGAACGATTGGACGTTCTTGTAACCCGCCTGCCTTGAAATTTCTTCGACTGACCGAGTTGATTGAACGAGTTGGCTGGCTGCTCGATGCAAACGTAATCTACGCACCGTAGTGGTGACGGTCTCACCACGTACCGCACGATAGATACGATGAAAATGGTACGGCGATAGATAGGCGACTTCGGCCAAACTATTCAAATCTAACTCATCATCCAGATGGGCGTAGATGTAGGCAGCCACCCGCGATAGACGTTCGTCGTAATTGATGTATTTCGAGGCAATTTCCATGAAGCCCTGTGCATTTTTCATTAGCAATACGGCATTTAATCATGTCTCGATTTAACAAATCTTGCGGAGTTTGCCCACGCTTCCAATGCCCTCTCCCGAGCGTGTGTTGTTGGCACTTCAGCGCCGTACAACCACGGCCTACCCCTTGCGGGTGTAACCCTCCCCCGCTTTGCGGGAGAGCGGACGAACGAGAAGGGCAATCTTTAATTCAAGTCGCTTTCGGGTAGAATCACGCCCTATCGTTGCCAACCTAAATTTAGGAAATTCACATGGGCAAGCAAGAAATCATTTCCATGGCATTGCAACTCAAAGCGGCTGAACGCTACGAAGTTGCAGAGCAAATCATGCAGAGTTTAGATAAGTGCGACCCAGAAATTGATGGCGTATGGGCGGACGAGGCCCAGCATAGAGCAAAAGCCTGTGATGCAGGACATATGAAAACCGTTGCATTTGAAGATGTCTTCAGCACCAAATAATGCGCATTCGATTTGCCGAAGCGGCACACGATGAATTAAATGACGCATGTGAATGGTTAGAACATCAACAAGCAGGACTAGGGGTACGTTTCAAGCGTGATGTACGCGAGGCCGCCCTGCTGATTGCCAAAGCACCGCTGTTATTCCCCGTTGAACTAGAGGATGTGCGGCGTTACGTAATGAATCGATTTTCTTATACTTTGCGTTATGTGGTGCGCGGTGAAGAAATTTGGATAATGGCTGTTTCCCATCAACATCGTCGCCCCGATTACTGGGTGAACCGAACTCAAGAGCAATAAAAATTATGGCCGACATCCCTCCTATCGTTCTCACCTTTGCCGCTACCGATCCGAGCTGCGGTGCGGGTATGCAAGCTGACATTCTCACCATCGCCAGCATGGGCTGTCATCCCCTCTCCGTTATCACAGCCATCACGGTGCAGGATTCCAGCGGGGTGGATGACATTCAGGCGATTGATTCGGATTGGGTGGTTGACCAAGCGCGCACCGTGTTGGAAGACATGCCTGTCGCCGCATTCAAAATTGGCTTGCTGGGCAGCATCGAAAATATTGCCGCCATTGCAGAAGTTATTTCTGACTACCCTGACATCCCGCTGGTGTTTGACCCCGTGTTGGCTTCTGGACGTGGTGATGAGTTGGCGAATGAAGACATGCTGGATGCGATGCGCGAGTTGTTGTTGCCGCAGACCACCATCCTCACACCGAACAGCATGGAAGCGCGGCGTTTAATTATTGATGAAGACAACGATTCCGACGATCCCAATTTGGCCGAGAGCGCCAAGCGCATTTTGTTGCTTGGGTGCGAGTACGTGCTCATCACTGGTACACACGAGAACACCCCTAAAGTCATTAATACTTTGTACGGTGAACGCGGGTTGGTCCGCGCCGACACGTGGCCACGTTTGCCGGGTATTTATCACGGCTCGGGTTGCACCTTGGCTTCTGCTATCGCCGCGTTACTGGCGAATGGTTTATCGATGGAAGATGCCGTGCACGAAGCGCAGGAATACACCTGGGAAGCCCTGAAATACGGTTTCCGTCCTGGCATGGGACAGCACATTCCTGATCGCTTGTTCTGGGCGCGTGATGAAGATGGCGATGAAAAAGACGGTGAAGAGACTCGTCACTAGTTCGTCATTTTATCTTTTCGATAAATCTAAACACACCCTAGCTCGTCATACCGGCGCAGGCCGGTATCCAGATA
>JAGVFD010000076.1 GCA_020057805.1 Sideroxydans sp.
CCAACCAGATATTGAAAACTCATCGGGTCTATAAGCAATTGCACACCATTTTTGGTCATCACGGTATCGTCTTCGTTAGCCACTTCGTCGAAAGTGAAGCCATATTGAAAACCCGAACACCCGCCGCCGCTCACAAACACGCGTAGCTTCAAATCAGCATTGCCTTCTTCTTCGATTAGCTGCTTTACTTTGTTCGCCGCATTGTCGGTAAATAACAGCGGATCTTGCATTTCAGTGACTGCATTCATGTTGTGCTCCTTGTCAGATTATTTTGAATCCGTGCCACTCAATTTGAGTGACACCACTTTTTCCGATGATTCACTAATATGAACCAGCTTACCTTCCACAATCGCGCCCAACTGTATCTCAAGGGTCTTGTACTTTACGTCCCCAGTGACCTTGGCTTTGCTTTGAAGTTCCAGATATTGCGTCGCCTCGACGGGGCCAACTACCATCCCATTCACCACTAAATGCGTCACGCGAATTTCGCCTTCTACGCGTGCGTGCTCACTTAATACCAAAGTGCTTGCATTGCTCGCGTCTGCAACAACGTTACCTACAACATTGCCGTCAATGCGCAGGCCACCGGTAAAAAAAACATCTCCAATTACTTTGGTTCCAACGCCAATCAGCGAATCAATACGATTTTGGGGTTTATTATGCTTACTAAACATCAACTCTCTCCGTTACGACAGCAGAACCGTCTGCTTAACTTTAGGCGCTTGCAATCCCTTTTCAAAAACTCGAATCTCTACGCTCTCTACATGAACATCTTGAGGAACCTGAAATGCCCGCTCTACACGCTGGTAATACCGAAAATTCAAGTGTTCTGCTTCCGCATCAGATGAGCCTTGTTGCGGGAATTGTAACACCACTTTTTGGCCTCCCTGCACTGCGTTAACCACAATCAGTAGGGCGCCTTGAAACTCTCTACCGCGCCGTTGAACACCTTGCACCAACAGCATTCGACAACGGAATTCGCCGGGCAAACTACCCGCCTCTACTTTAAGGCTGTGAATGGAAAGATCTGCATCACGCCCCTCTGTCAGAGGTAAATTTTGGAAAAAAGACAGGTCTTCTTTCAAGAGCCCATTTTCATTTTGCAGCACTTTTAATTGCTCTTGAACCTCATCCGCAGCCGCCTGCTGCATTTGCAGTTGGCGTTCATTCACGGCAAGCTGACCCGCTTGATTCGCATTTTCAGCTTCCAGCAAACCCACCTTCTCCTGCAACGCGGTAATTTTTTGTTGCGCTTTACCGCGATGAAAGCCCGCCAATTCCAAACCCGCATCGTAAGACCACCAAATAAGGTAGCCAGAAAGAAATAGGAAGGGGAGCGTGATGGCCCAACGTACGTACCATGGCACATGGGGACGCACCGACAAACGCGGTGCGGAAATGCCAAATCGACGTTTTAGGGTTTTAATCATGCGTGCATTAAGGTAGCAAAGGAATCATATTGATTCCCTCCGCTTCTGGCAGACCAAACATGATGTTCATGTTTTGTACCGCTTGACCAGCCGCGCCTTTAACCAAATTATCAATCACAGACAGCACCACCACCGTATCACCCCCCTGTGGCCGATGTACTGCAATGCGGCAAGTGTTCGAGCCGCGCACCGAGCGGGTTTCAGGCATGCCACCAGCAGGCAATACATCCACAAAGAGTTCGTTCGCATAACGTTGTTCGTACAGCGCCTGCAAATCAACCTCTTGCGTAAGCTTGCCATACAAGGTGGCGTGAATGCCGCGAATGAGTGGCGTGAGATGCGGCACAAAAGTTAGGCCAACCGCCTTGTTTGCCGCAAAACTCAACCCTTGCTTAATTTCTGGCAAATGCCGGTGTCCGCCTACACCGTAGGCTTTGAAGTTATCCGCAGATTCCGAGAACAAAGAATGCACTTCGGCTTTACGCCCCGCACCCGATACGCCCGATTTTGAGTCCGCAATTAAAGAAGTGATATCAATCACACCCGCCTCTATCAAAGGCAAGAAGCCCAGCTGAACTGCGGTGGGGTAACAGCCTGGATTGGCAATCAGGCGCGCCTTCTTGATTTTCTCCCGATTGACTTCGGGCAAGCCGTACACCGCTTCCGCCACCAAGTCAGGACAGGCGTGGCTCATGCCGTACCACTTTTCCCATTCCGCAATATCCTTGATGCGAAAATCTGCTGCGAGGTCAATGACACGTACGCCTGCATCTAACAACTCGCGCGTCTGCTGCATCGCAATCCCGTTAGGTGTCGCAAAGAAAACTACGTCACATTGCTCTAAATGCGCTTCATCAGGATGAGTGAAATTCAAATTCACATGGCCGCGCAAGCTAGGGAACATTTGACTGACGGGTGACCCAGCGTCCGCCCGAGAAGTAATTGCGTGAAGTTTTACCTGCGAATGGCCTGCCAGCAAACGAAGTAGTTCCACGCCTGTGTAGCCTGTGCCCCCAACGATCCCCACTTTAAGCATACCCACCCCCATGTAAGTCCACGAATAATAAATGAAAAAGCCGCCATAAGGCGGCTTTCCCAATCTCCCACAAGCTTAACGCTTGGAGAATTGCTTCCTGCGGCGCGCCTTGCGCAAACCCACTTTTTTACGTTCGACTTCACGTGCATCACGTGTTACCAAACCAGCTTGACTCAATGTTGGCTTGAGGCTTGCATCGTATTCGATCAGTGCACGAGTGATACCGTGACGAACCGCACCCGCTTGGCCTGATTCGCCGCCGCCAGATACGTTCACCATGATGTCAAACTTGCCCATCATTTCAGTCAGCTCTAACGGCTGACGTACCACCATGCGGCCGGTTTCACGCGAGAAGAAAACATCCAAAGGTTTGTCGTTCACGACGATGTCACCCTTGCCTGGCTTCATAAACACACGTGCAACCGCGCTCTTGCGGCGGCCAGTTCCGTAGTTATAAGTTGTGCTCATAATTATGCTTTCAACAAATCAGTGGGTTTAGGTTGCTGCGCGCTGTGCGGATGTGTTCCACCGCCATACACCTTCAGCTTAGCCAGCATTGCGTAGCCCAATGGGCCTTTTGGCAACATACCGCGCACGGCTTTTTGCAAAACGCGTTGTGGGTGACGTTGCTGCAACTTGGTAAAGTTGGTTTCGTAGATGCCGCCGGGGTAACCCGTATGGCGGTAGTACATTTTGTCTTGTGCTTTGTTACCTGTCACACGCAACTTGTCCGCATTAACCACGACAACGAAGTCGCCGGTATCAACGTGAGGTGTGAAGATAGCCTTATGCTTACCGCGCAAACGGTATGCAATTTGGCTGGCCAAACGGCCCAAAATTTTGTCGGCTGCGTCTACCAGAATCCAATCGTGCTGGACTTCGTGTGACTTGGCGGAAAATGTTTTCATGGCATTTCCTAAAACTAAAAGATAAATAACGGACTGCGAAGGGCGCGCATTCTATGTGAGACATCACACCCTGTCAAACATTAAGTAACACAAGCAACAATCTTCTGGCAAGCCTTTGTCTAGACTGCATTTATTCCATCGCAAGCGCGACCTCTTGGCGCACTCGAGCAGCGTCCCAATCCAAAATAGGTGCAACACGGGTAGCGATTCGCTGCAAAATTTGCTCATCGCAACGCGCCAAAATCAACAAAGGCAAACGGCGACGTAGCAAATCAATGAGATGAACGACCATTTCCTGAAGCGCACAGTATTGTAGGTCTGCTTGAATCAGCGGCACATCGGGTATCACGCGCACCGCACCACTGCCATCCTCTTCAACCATTTGCAAGATGTGCTCCGCATTAAAGCCGTGACGCCGCAACAGCCACAAAGCACTTTCCTCATCCACCCCCAATTGATTCGCGCGCAAAGTTAGTGCCTCGTGCCACGTCACATAATTTTGCTGCGGCTTCCAAGGAAAATTTTGCTGCTGGGTGCCACATGCATTGCTTACCCCCAAATGCGTACACACAGCGTCAACAATCGCACAAGCATCCTCGCGTGCCGAGGTTAGCTTGCCCCCGATTGAGTAATGCACGCGATTACTTGCAGTGTGCAACACCCAATCCCTTGTCACTGCGGAAGGTTCGCTCGCCGCATTCTGTTGCAACACGCGCAATCCAGAATACGAATTAATGACGTCCTGCTTTTGCCAAGCCACATTGAGGTAGTGATTGGCCGCTTTCAACAGGTAGTCCACCTCTAACGCTTCCACCTTCACATCATTGATGTCACCTAAATAGTTCGTATCCGTTGTGCCCAGCAAACTACGGCCATACCAAAGGATGCAAAAAAATACACGTCCATCCTCTTGCGCGGTGAGTAGCAAGGCTTCACTCGTTGGCAAGGCAGGCAATACCAGATGCACACCTTTGCTCATGCGACATTGCGTGCCAGCAGCCGGAGTTTGACTTATCCACTGCCCGCTGGTGCTAACGTATTGACGTGCATGCATTCGCAATACCGCACCTGTTTCGACATCCCGAATCATCGCGCCACACACGATGCCGTGTGACTCTTGCCACTGCGTAAGCTCGGTGTAATTAACACACACCGCCCCCAGCGCCACTGCGCCCGCCACTAATTCCAGCACCAAACGCGCGTCATCCGTTTGCGCATCACCATAGGTAAAGCCACCATTTAGTCCGCGCTGATTCAAAAATGGAAAGCGTGCAGAGAATGCTGCCGACGCAAAATGCTCATGGCTCATTTGCACATCTGGATTGCCTGCTAGCACGTCATACAGCATCAAACCTGCCTTCAACTTTAAGGTGCCGTTACGGCTATCGCCATACACTGGCACGCCAAAGCGCAACGGCCACACCAGATGCGGCGCAATCTTCAACAACCGACGACGCTCTTTCAGCGCTTTGCGCACCAACTTAAAATCATACGTTTCGAGGTAACGCAGTCCGCCGTGAATTAATTTGCTAGAGGCTGATGACGTAGCGCTCGCCCAATCCCCTTTTTCCACCAGCGCCACCTTCAAGCCTCGTAAAGCCGCATCGTAAGCCGTCCACGCACCATAAATACCGCCGCCACACACTAACAAATCAAATTCATCATTCAGCGCAGAAAAATTTCGTTTCATGGCCTTCTCCTTTGCAACGCGAGCTGTGGAAAATCGCTGATCAGTACATCCACGCCAAGATTTAAGGCGCAATCAATTTGCTCATCGGTATTGCAGGTGTACACCGCCATAGACTTCCCGCGCTGACGTACCGCGGCCATCATCGCTTCATTCAGTGTAGAAATATGCACACACAGTCCATGTAGAAACGCATGCTGCGTTAGCACCTGAATAGCAAACGCAACATCATTTTCTGGCTCCAAATTAAATACCAAAGGAAAGTCGGGAGCGATTTGATGCGCATACAGCAAGCTCTCCAAATCGAAAGAGGACGCAAATATCCGTTCACTATTGACCGCCTCCGCAAGCGCCAATGTCTGCCACACCTTGCTTTGTTGTTGTGCCAGCGATTCATTTGGATAGC
>JAGVFD010000251.1 GCA_020057805.1 Sideroxydans sp.
CAACATACAGTAACCATGGCATTCTCGCCCGCCTCGTGCGGGCAGTTTTGCTTTTACGGTCGAAATTTTGTGATTATCCGTCGCTATCCCTGTAATTCGGGCGATGTGTTGGATGAATTACAAGGATGCTGGTTGCGTTGTGATTGGACTTTGAGAGGGTTCGGTCGTTTTCGAAATTGGATATTTGCGGCGGTTGCGTGGAGTCCTCTTTGCTTTGAAAAAGCATCGCGCTTAAATTTCTCACCACATTGAGTAAATTGTTTGTATGACCTATCAGCGCACCGCGTCGCGTCGCTTTATTCAGGTGGAGGCGGGGTCGCCACGTCAGGCTGGAAGAAGACCTTGGTTCAGCAAGTGGGTGAATAGATTGCCCCCGTAGTTTAGAATCACCCCTCTGTTCATCTTTAGGAATTCGCACCATGCCTCAATACCGCTCCCACACCTCCACCCACGGTCGCAACATGGCTGGCGCTCGCTCTTTGTGGCGTGCGACCGGCATGAAAGATGGCGATTTCGGCAAGCCCATCATCGCCATAGCTAACTCGTTCACGCAGTTCGTGCCCGGTCACGTGCACTTAAAAGACCTTGGTCAGATGGTGGCGCGCGAGATCGAGAAGGCGGGCGGCATCGCCAAGGAGTTCAACACCATCGCAGTCGATGACGGCATCGCCATGGGACATGACGGTATGTTGTATTCTTTGCCTTCGCGCGACCTCATTGCTGATTCGGTTGAATACATGTGCAACGCGCACTGTGCCGATGCGCTGGTGTGCATCTCTAATTGCGACAAGATCACGCCGGGTATGTTGATGGCGGCGATGCGTTTGAATATCCCAGTCGTGTTCGTTTCCGGCGGGCCGATGGAGGCGGGCAAGGCGACCTTGCAAGGTAAAGTCGTTGGCCTTGATTTGGTTGATGCGATGGTCGCGGCGGCGGACAGTCGCGTGAGTGATGCGGATGTGGATACGATCGAACGTTCTGCCTGCCCCACCTGTGGCTCTTGCTCGGGCATGTTCACCGCCAATTCGATGAACTGTTTGACCGAAGCATTGGGCTTGTCATTACCCGGCAACGGTTCACTGGTGGCGACACATGCCGAGCGCAAGCAACTCTTTTTGCGCGCTGGTCGCACTGTGGTGGAGTTGTGCAAACGCTACTACGAGCAAGACGACGCATCGGTATTGCCACGCAACATCGCTACCTTTGATGCCTTTGAGAACGCGATGACGCTAGACATCGCGATGGGTGGATCGACCAATACGGTGCTGCACATTCTCGCCATTGCGAGTGAGGCGGGTGTCGATTTCACCATGAAGGATATGGATAGGTTGTCGCGTCATGTGCCGACCTTGTGCAAGGTCGCACCCTCGTCTGAATATCATTTGGAAGATGTGCATCGTGCGGGCGGTATCCCCGCCATTTTGGGCGAGCTCGACCGTGCGGGGCTGCTGCATAGCAACGTGAGCACTGTGCATAGCAAGACAATGCGCGAAGGGCTGCAACAGTGGGACATCGCACAGACGACTAATGAAGAAGCGAAAAAATTTTTCCGCGCTGCACCCGGCGGCATCGTCACCACCATCGCCTTCTCACAATCCATGTTGTATCCCGAGTTGGATGCAGACAGAGCGACGGGCTGCATTCGCGACAACGCTCATGCCTATTCTAAAGACGGCGGCTTGGCGGTGTTACACGGCAACATCGCACTCGATGGCTGCATCGTAAAAACGGCGGGCGTGGATGAAAGTATCTTGAAATTCAGTGGACGTGCGCGCGTATTTGAAAGCCAAGATGCGGCGACCGCAGGTATTTTGGCGGATGAAATTGTGGCCGGAGATGTGGTGGTGATTCGCTACGAAGGCCCGAAAGGCGGGCCTGGTATGCAAGAGATGTTGTACCCCACTTCGTACCTAAAATCGAAGGGGCTGGGCAAGGCGTGTGCCTTGCTCACAGACGGACGTTTCTCGGGCGGAACATCGGGTTTGAGCATAGGCCACGTCTCACCCGAGGCGGCGAGTGGTGGTGCAATTGGCCTAGTGGTCGAAGGCGACCGCATCGAAATCGACATCCCCAATCGCAGTATCAATTTAATGATTTCCGCCACCGAGATGGCGCAACGTCGTGCCGCGATGGATGCCCTTGGCAAGCAAGCTTGGAAGCCCGCCGCCGTGCGTCCGCGCAAAATTTCTGCTGCGCTGCGTGCCTATGCGGCAATGGTCACCTCGGCAGATAAAGGTGCGGTACGCGATGTGTCGCTGGTCGAAGGCAAGTAATCGGCATCAATAAGCGGAGGCATTGTGAAAACCATCCTCATTGCAAATCCTAAAGGCGGCAGTGGTAAAACCACGCTGTCCACCAACATCGCGGGTTACCTTGCCTCGCGCGGGCAACGTGTGGCGATATTGGATTTGGATAGGCAAAAATCAGCCACGCAGTGGCTGGCAATGCGCACACCTAGCTTGCCTAGTATCGAGGTGATGCAGACGGAGGGGGAGAGAAACTCCCCTCTGGACTGGCTGGTAATTGATTCGCCAGCGGGGCTGCATGGTAAAAATTTAGAACACGCATTGAAGTTGGTGCATCGCGTGATTGTGCCCATTGCCCCTTCCGCGTTTGACATTCAGGCCAGCCACGAATTTTTGCAATTGCTGCATCACGAAAAGATGGTGCGCAAAGGTAAAGTGTCGGTCGGAGTGGTGGGTATGCGTATGGATCCGCGTACCCGTGCGGCGCTCACCTTGGAGCAGTTTTTGCAGGGCTTGGATTTGCCTATCCTCGCTTACTTGCGCGAGACACAAGCCTATGTGAATGCGGGATTTGAAGGGAAATCGCTGTTTGATTTGCCACCCTCTCAGGCGCAGCGTGAGTTGGAACAGTGGACGTATTTGTTGGCGTGGTTAGAGCAGGTAGAGACAGATTAGTTAATCAAACAGGAGAATCAAAATGAATCAAAAGTGGATTTTGTTGGTGGCGGTGTTGGCGTTAGTGGCTTGTCAAAGTAAGAAGCCGCAAGCGGTGGTGGCTGCCCCAGCACCTGAAGTCGTTGTGCTTTCGCCCGCGCCTGTCGCGCTAGTTGAGCCGGCGCCAGTGGTCGTTGCGCCTGTGGCGGCAGTTGAAGTGCCTGTTCCAGTGGTGGCGTCAACTCCCGCTGTCGTTGCCGTGCCTACACCAGCAGTTGCTCCCGTCGTTGCGGCAAAACCTGTTGCGGTTGCAGTCCCTGTGGTGGTGGTTGCCAAGCCTGTGGTGGTGGTTGCCAAGCCTGTGGTGGTGGTTGCCAAGCCTGTGGTGGTTGCGCCTAAACCCGTTGCGCCCACAGCAGCTGTAGTGGTTGCCAATACGGTCGATGCTTTAGCTATCGCCAAAAAGCGCAACTGCTTGGCTTGCCATAGCGTGGACAAGAAAGTGGTCGGACCAGCCTGGAAAGACGTTTCAGCCAAGAATCGCGGAGATGCGGGCGCACAAGCGCGCTTGGAAGCGAAGATTGCCAAAGGTGGCAGTGGCGCATGGGGCAGCATCCCCATGCCGCCTCAACCGCAAGTGACGGCGGAAGAGCGCACACAACTTGCACGGTTTATTTTGAATTTGAAATAATTAAACAAGCCGTCAACCGAATGAATTCAGCTTGCGTTCCTCGCACACCGCTTACTGTTTGCAATTCATGCGGGGTTGTTTAGAATGCGGCCGGGGTCAAACACTCCGCTCGATGTGAATGCAGTCAAAACTTAAAAATGGAGAAACACATGAAATCTATCGTTACAAGCATGATCGTAGCAGCAGGCCTGATGGTTGCTGGTTCCGCAATGGCAGCTGACATGCCAGCTGTTGCAAAGAAGAACAATTGCACCGCTTGCCACGCTGTGGACAAGAAGGTGGTTGGTCCATCTTGGAAAGCAGTTGCTGACAAGTACAAAGGCGACGCAGCAGCTTACGACAAGCTGGCAGCTAAAGTTAAAAAGGGTGGTTCAGGTGCTTGGGGTTCTATGCCAATGCCAGCTAACCCAAAAGTTAGCGATGCAGACATGGCTGAAATGATGGCATTCATTAAAGGCCTGTAATTTCGCTTGAAGTAATAAACAGAGAAGCCGGCGCAAGCCGGCTTTTTTGTTGCTCATCGTGTGGGCAGGGTAGGTGGGTTGAGCTACAGCAAGCCATCAGGGGGCAAGCGGCTGGTTATAATCGCGCTCACATAAAAGTATTTAGGGAATAAAAATGAAAATTCGATTGATAGTGGGTGTTTGCTTGATCGCGCTGATGCCCTTTTCAGCCTATGCCGCTGAATCCAGCTTGGATGCCTTGTTTGGCAGCATCAATGGCTTTCTGGCGCAGATTATTTTCTACGATATTTTCCCTGGCGAACCCAAGATGCCATTCATCGTGGCTTGGCTAATTGTGGCGGCGGTGTTTCTTACCTTGCGTTTTAGCTTCGTCAATTTACGCTTGATGCGCCATGCGTATCGGGTTATTCGCGGCAAATACCGCACCGCAGACGATAAGGGCGAAGTTTCTCCTTTTCAAGCCTTATCCACTGCGCTATCTGCCACGGTGGGGCTGGGTAATATCGCGGGGGTGGCGATTGCCATTTCTATCGGCGGGCCAGGCGCCACGTTCTGGATGATTGTGGCGGGCTTCCTGGGTATGACAACCAAATTCACCGAAGCCAGCCTAGCGCAAATGTATCGCCGTGTACGCCCTGATGGTCGTCTTATGGGCGGTGCGATGGAATATCTATCCACGGGATTAGCTGAACGCGGCGCGCCGAAAACAGGCAAGGTGCTGGCGATTATGTTTGCCATCTTCACCATTCTGGGTTCGCTCGGCGCGGGTAGCGCGTTTCAAGTGAGCCAGTCGATGGGCGCAGTGCAAGCGCAAATTCCTTTCTTCAAAGAGTTTCCAATCGCCTACGGTCTGCTCATGGCGGTGGCTGTTGGCCTTGTTATTATTGGCGGTTTGCGGCGTATCGCGCATGTGGCAGAAGCGGTTGTGCCGACGATGGTTATTATCTATGTAGGGGCGTGTATTTGGATTATCGGCAGTAATGCGGCCTTGATTCCTGATGCGCTGATTAAAATTGTGACGGAAGCATTTTCGCCTATCGCAGTGGCAGGCGGCATGGTGGGCGTGGTGGTGCAGGGCTTTAAGCGCGCGGTATTTTCTTCTGAAGCAGGGCTGGGGTCGGCTGCGATCGCGCACTCTACCGCCTCTGTGAAATACCCTGTGCGCCAAGGCTTGGTCGCGTTATACGAACCTTTCATCGACACCGTGGTGATTTGCACCATGACCGCGTTGGTGATTGTCATCACCGGGGTTTATAACGCGCCAGAATATGAAGCCATTCGCGCGGCTAGCCAAGGCGCAACGCTCACCTCGATGGCGTTCGCCACCATCTCGGATTGGTTTCCCGCCATCCTCGCGCTGTCAGTGGTGCTGTTCGCTTACAGTACCGCCATCTCGTGGTCTTATTACGGCGAGCGCTGCTGGGTGTATGTGTTCGGCGAGCGCTACTCACTGTTATACAAAGCGATTTTTATTGGCTTCGTGATTATCGCTTCAGTGGTGAGTGCCGCTAATTTGGTGGACTTCACCGATTTGCTCGTACTGTCGATGGCTTTCCCCAATTTGATTGGCCTCTACTTATTGAGTGGAAAAGTGAAGATTGCCTTGGCGGAATATGAAGCTAAATTAGCCAGCGGCGAGTTGGATCGAGAAGCGAGTGGCAGAGGTTAAGTAATCGCCTTGAGTAGTAGCTTGGTGGCGAGTGCCAATAACACCACCGCAAAAAATTTACGCAACAGCCCAACATTCATTTGATGGCCTGTTTTTGCACCTAGGGGAGCAGTTATCACGCTGGCAATTGCCGCAGTGAGTAGTGCAGGAAGGTAAATAAAGCCGAGGTGAGGTGAAGGGAGTTGGGTGAGGTGCAGACCAATCAAAATATAGCCAATCGTGCCGCCCACGGCGATGGGGAAGCCAATGGCCGAAGCCGTTCCAATTGCGCGCCGCAAAGGTAAGTTGCACCAAATCAAAAACGGAACCACGACCGTTCCGCCACCGATGGAAACGAGGCTGCTCAACCATCCTGTGAATATCCCGAAAGCGTTCATCCCCAGCGGCTTGGGTAAATCGCGTTCTGCGTGAGGTTTGATGTCCAGCAAAATTTGCGCGGCGGCGAGGTAGACGAACAACGCGAAAAAAATAATTAAGAAGTGTGGTGATACCTGTGCGGCAGACAGCGCACCTAAACCCGTCCCTAGCAAAATACCTGGTGTGATGTTGCGCACCACGGCCCAATCCACTGCTCCATGTTGGTGGTGTTTGCGCAGACTCGCAAGTGAGGTAAAAAGAATTGTTGCCATGCCCGTGCCGAGTGCGAGATGCATCGCCTGTTCCTGAGGAAAAGCTTGTGCCTCAAACAGCCAGAAAAATACAGGCACTAAAATTGTGCCACCACCAATGCCAAACATGCCGCCTAAAAATCCAGCAATCGCCCCCAGCAATAGATACGCGAGATACCACTCCATTATTTGCCCGCCAATTTAGTCGTGATGAATTTCCACTCGGACAGTTCGACTGGCGTGATTGACAGTCGATTGCCGCGTTGCAAGGTACGCATATTTTCGAGTTCGGGATGGCGGCGCATTATGTCGAGTGAGATGAGTGAGATTTTCTTCACCAATTGCACATCGACATTGAACCAGCGCGGTGTTTCATGCGTGGCTTTCTCATCAAAGTATTTGCTCTTCTTATTGAACTGCGTCGCATCAGGATAGGCGCTGCTACTCACTTGTGCGATGCCTGCGATGCCGGGCTCTTTGCAGTTGGAGTGGTAGAACAATACGCCATCACCGACCTGCATCTGGTCGCGCATGAAATTGCGAGCTTGGTAGTTGCGTACGCCATACCAAGCGACGGTCTGATTTTTGAATCCGGCTAGGTCGTCGATGCTGACATCGCCGGGTTCAGATTTCATTAGCCAATAGCGCATAAAGTAGTCTCAGCTTGTTCCGTCATTCCTGCCTACGCCGGAATGACGGAATTACAAAAGAAAAGTGCGACCTCGAAAGATCGCACTGGAATAAAAGTCCCCGCCTGTGCCGTTGACTCAATATCTTGAACCTGGGTTCAAGAGGGTCGGTTCCCAGTCGCATCAGGTGCATCCGCTAGGGACACTCACAACAGCGATTTAAGTGGGGCGCAACCTAAGCAATAGCTCATTGGTTCAAAGAATTATGAATCTGACGAACACCGCAGGGACAAACTTGTGACGATTAGAACAACTCGTCTTGGTCAACCAATGCCGAATCCACGGTTGCCTGCATGGCCTGCATTCTACGCTTCGCCTCGGCGAGGTCAATTCCGCCGCCGACTTTAGTGGTGAGTAATTCGTGAGTGATATTGAGTGCCGCCATGATGGTGATGCGCTCGACGCTGGCGATTTTCCCGGCGTCGCGAATCTCGCGCATTTTTTTATCCAGGTAAGCGACTGAATCTAATAGCTCTGCACGTTCATCTTCGGGACAAGCCACGCGAAACTCGTGATCGAGAATTTTTACATCAAGAGAGCGGGTTGAGTTACTCATTGGGTTGCGTCGGGTAAGTGCGAAATAATTTTTTCCAAACGTAACGTAGCTTGGTCAATTTTGTCTTGAGTTTTGCGCTGGCCATTTAGCGCAGAAGCGACTTCTTGGCGCAGTTGTAAATTCTCGGCGCGTAGCCGATGTGTCAGCTGCACTAGCTGACTTAATTTATTTTCGAGCGCGTCGAGTTCGTTTTGCATGGCGCGCACTATAGTTTTGAAAACCCTATTAAGTCAATTGATAACATCATGTTTCTCATGTGCTTTGATGGGATTTACCTTGATTGCCCATTAACACCTAACCCCTCCCAACCTCCCTTTGTCAGGGGAGGAGCAGGCCTGGCTCTCCCCCTGACAAGGGGGAGTTGGAGGGGGTTGAGTGTCCGTATTATCCACGTGTCACTTGTGTCTGTGAGGGTCTCAAAAGAATTTTCAGTTACAATCCGCCCCGCTTCAAGGTGCTGTCAGGCGAGAGCCTCACAGTTAAACGGGAAACAGGTGCGGAAGAAAACTCCAATGCCTGTGCTGCCCCCGCAACGGTAAGCAAGTGTGGACGTATCAATAAGCCACTGTGCGCAAGCATGGGAAGGCGATGCGTTTAGTCTTGTGAGCCCGGATACCGGCCTAGGAGAAGGTTCAGGAAATGTTGCGGGAGGCGACATGGATGCTCTTCATCGAGTAGCCGTCGCCACACACTCTCTTCATTCCTGATTTTTTCAATGTTCCAACGGGGACGCTTGGAACGTAATTAGGAAATTCAAATGAAACACAACTCTCTTTTAGGCGCACTGCTGTGCGCAGCCATTTCTTTTGCGCAAGCCGCAAACAATTCGTTGGATGAGGTGGTGGTCACCGCCTCTCGTAGCGAGCAACCTCTCAATCAAACTTTGCAAAGCACCAGCGTGATTACGCAACGTGCCATCTTGGAATCGGGCGCGACAGATGTGCCCTCGCTACTGCGTAATTTGGCGGGTGTAGAAGTTGCGCAGACGGGCGGCATGGGTTCGCAAAGCAGCTTATTTTTGCGCGGCTCCAATTCCACGCACACCTTGGTGCTGGTGGACGGCGTGCGTGTCAGCGCCGCGACAACCGGCTCAACCGCCATTGACCAACTCATGCTGGATCAAGTTGAGCGCATTGAGGTTGTGCGCGGCAATGTGAGCAGCTTGTATGGCTCTGAAGCCATTGGTGGCGTGGTGCAGCTTTTTACCAAGCGAGGACGTGGTGCGCCTGCGGCGACAGTGAGCGCAGGCTACGGAACGCATGCCACTCGTCGTGCCAGTGCAACGTTTGGTGGTGAAGTGGAAGGCGCGTCTTTTCATGTGGACGTTTCTAAGTTAGCTACCGATGGCGTGTCTGCCATTAACACCACGCTTGCCCCTTCAGCCAATCCTGATGTGGATGGCTACAACAACACCAGCGTGTCAGCACGCCTAGGCTATGCGTTCAACGACCATCATCGTGTTGAAGCAAGCGGCTTGCATAGTTTGGGCAAAGTGCAAACGGATAATGCGTTTGGCTTGCCAACTGACCGCGACGACAGCGATGCGTCACTCTCTAAATGGTCACTTGTGAGCAGCAATCGCTTGATAGATAACTGGGACAGCCGTGTGACCTTGGCGCAAGGCACGGATGATTTGGTGAGCCGCAGTAATGGTGTGAAAACCTCGGCGTACAAGACGGTGAGTCAGCAACTCACTTGGCAAAACACGCTAAATATTGGTGAGCAAGGCGTGTTCGTGTTGGCAGCGGAACGCCTCAAACAAAACGTTAGCTCAACAACATTGTTTAGCGCCGACGCGCGCACGACCAACAGCTTGTTGGCGGGTTACACGGCCGACTACGGCGTGCATCAAGTGCAAATGAATATGAGACAAGACAAGTATTC
>JAGVFD010000164.1 GCA_020057805.1 Sideroxydans sp.
CGAAAGCGCACAAGAAACTGAGATTATCGTTTTCGATCCTTTGGCATAAAAATTAGCAGCCTCCGTTCGCGGTGAGTCTGTCGAACCACCCCTTCGATAAAATCAGGGCGAACGGGTTACTGGGAGTTTTGCAAACGTATGAAAACCGTCCTCACCCAATCCAAACGCATCGTCGTTAAAGTCGGCAGCAGCCTCGTTACCAATTCAGGTGAAGGACTAGACACACGCGCGATTGGTAACTGGGCACAGCAAATTTCTACCCTGCGCGCACAAGGTTGCGAAGTGGTTTTAGTTTCATCGGGTGCGATTGCAGAAGGCATGCAACGCCTTGGTTGGAAGACACGCCCTAGTGCCGTGCATGAGCTGCAAGCCGCCGCCGCCGTCGGGCAAATGGGCTTGGTGCAAGTGTATGAAAGCTGCTTTAGCCAGCACGGCCTGCGCGCCGCGCAAGTGTTGCTCACCCATGCTGACCTTGCCGACCGCGAACGTTATTTGAACGCACGTTCCACCCTACGCACCCTGCTCACCCTCGGTGTCATTCCCATCATCAACGAGAACGATACCGTGGTCACCGACGAAATTAAGTTCGGCGACAACGACACCCTCGGCGCACTGGTGGCTAACTTAATTGAAGCCGATGCGCTCGTCATCCTCACCGATCAAATCGGCTTATTCACAGCCGATCCACGCAAAGATGCCGGCGCATCCCTCATCAGCGAAGCGCAAGCGGGCGATGCCAAATTAGAACTGATGGCAGGCGGCGCAGGCAGCAGCATCGGACGTGGCGGCATGATTACCAAAGTGCTAGCCGCAAAACGCGCGGCACGTAGCGGCGCGCACACCGTCATCGCATCCGGCCACGAACGCGACGTACTGCCGCGCCTACTGCAAGGCGAAAGCATCGGCACGCTGTTAGTCGCCCCTGCCCTCTCCCTCGATGCACGCAAACAATGGATTGCCGACCACCTACAAGTAAGCGGCAAGGTGACGCTGGATGCAGGCGCAGTGCGCGTGTTGAAGCATGATGGAAAAAGTTTATTGCCCATCGGCGTCACCCAAGTCAGCGGTGAATTTCAACGTGGCGCCGTCGTCGCCGTGCTCGACACAGAAGGCCGCGACATCGCACGCGGCCTCATCAACTACAGCGCCGCAGAAGCACGCCGCATAGCAGGTAAGGCAAGCGGCGAGATTGAAAGTATTCTGGGTTACGTGGATGAATCAGAGTTGATTCATCGGGACAACTTGGTGCTGTTGTGAAGCAACAGAACAAGATTGCAGTGAAGCCTAACGTGAGCATGGTGAACGTTGAACCGCAAAGCGGTGGACGAAGCCATAGCTTGGTGTTGCTGTAACCTTCAATCATTCAGGCGAAAATCACTCATGGATCGCCTGCAAAGAATTTACAAGCTGCACCAAATCATCACGGCACATCGCCTGCCTGTAGCGCACCAAATTCTGCAAGACAAGCTCGAATGTTCACGCGCGACCGTCACTCGCGTCATCGAAGAAATGCGGCTGCATTTCAACGCGCCCCTCAAATACGACCGCGAACGCAATGGCTACTTTTATGATCTCGCGCAAGGTGAAGTGTTTGAGTTGCCCGGCGTATGGTTCAACGCGGGTGAACTCTATGCCTTGCTCACCACACAACAATTACTCGAAAAAACCCAGCCTGGCTTGCTGGACAACCACCTAAAGCCTCTCAAAACACGCATCGAAAAAATCCTCACCTCCGCGCAGCTGGGTAGCGGTGAAATCGCCAAGCGTGTGCGCATCCTACGCATGGCGGGACGCAACACCTCCAGTGAACATTTTCAAACTGTTGCAGGTGCATTGTTACAAAGAAAACGCTTGACGATTCTCTACCGCGGACGGGGTGGCGACACCCAAACTCAACGCGAAATTTCGCCGCAACGCCTCACCCATTACCGCGACAACTGGTACCTAGATGCGTGGTGCCACCAGAGTGATGGATTGCGAACTTTTTCCATTGATAGATTACGCAAAGCAAAAATTCTGGAGCGCGCAGCGCAAGATATTCCCGAAGACCAACTTGATGCTCACTTCGCCAGCGGTTACGGCATTTTTGCGGGCGCGCCCAAACACACCGCCGTATTGCGCTTCAGCGCCGAACGCGCGCGCTGGGTAGCAGAAGAGCAATGGCATCCGCAACAACAAAGTCGCTTCCTCAACGATGGCAGTTACGAGCTACGCATCCCCTATTCCGACCCACGCGAACTGGTAATGGATGTGCTCAAGCATGGGGCAGAAGTGGAAGTCATCGCCCCCGCATCATTACGTCAGTTGTTAGCTGAAAACTTACAACAAGCATTACAGCGATATGAAAAATAATGTTGGCAGGCTCGCGGATTGAGCCTTTGCATTACGTACTCTTCAAGCCATGGAAAAATATACGACACCTCCAAATATACCGATTGCGCATCATCGAAAAAGCGATGATGCCATTCAAACACTTGAGCAACATCTACGTGGGGTTGCGAACTTGTCATGCCTATATGCCCAAAAATTAAATCTGGAAGACCAAGGGGAGCTAATTGGCCTTCTCCATGACTTAGGAAAATACAGTCAGGCATTTCAGTCCTATATCAAATCTGCCGTCGGCATACTCAATCAAGACGAGGACGAAGAGTTTGTTGATGCTGCGGGCTTGAAGGGCAAGATTGACCATTCCACAGCAGGTGCACAACTAATCTGGCAAGAACTTTCAAAGCAAGGGCAGCTTGGTCAAATTGTTGGTCAAATCCTTTCCCTATGCATTGCATCTCACCACTCCGGTCTGATTGATTGCCTGTCGTCCGATACAAACAGCCTTGGCGAAGATGTATTCAGCAGGCGCATGAATAAAATTACCGAGCGCGCCCATTTACAAGAATCTCTTGCCAAGGCAGATGCTTCGATACTTTCACGTGCAAAGGAACTCACTAGCCAGCCAAATCTAATTCCTTCTATGCAGGCTGCGCTTGCAAAGATCATGCGATGCGCACCAAACAGAGATGTCAAAAGCATAATGGTTCAACAGCAATTTGGCTTGCTGGTGCGTTTCTTGTTCAGTTGCC
>JAGVFD010000191.1 GCA_020057805.1 Sideroxydans sp.
GTGCCCCCAACGCTTGCGCTTTCTCAGTTTCATTCAACGCATGCACTTGATACATCAGCCCCCAACTTAAACGTGTGCGCAAATCATCCCGTAGCTTAAGGAACACAGGGGCTTGTGCGCCGCTGACCAGTAGTAGATTTCCCTGTTCGCGCATTTGGTTAAACAACGCAAACAACGCAATTTGCGCCGCGTCATCCAAACCCTCTACCTCATCCACGACCACCAGTGCTGCCGCAGCGGGTACATCGCCGTGCGCTTCATTTACCGCAATGCCTGCCGCACGGGCATAGGCGGCGGCAGCTTGCAGCAAGTGACTCTTGCCACTACCCGCTTCTCCCCACAGGTAAATACAGCGCTCGCCCTGCGTACTACTTAAGGCCAGACGTAATGAGGCAATCAATTCCACATTGCGTCCCGCCACAAAATTATCAAAAGTAGGAATCAGTTCGGGCGTAATGCCCAGTAACATTTGGGTCATGGTTTTTTGTACATCGCGCTAGAAAAATAGCGCGTCCGAGAATGGCGCAATACGACCAGCAAAATTGCCGCTAAAGGCAGGGCCAACAGCAATCCGAAGAAACCAAACAGCTGCCCAAACGCCAGCAGCGCAAAGATAACCGCCAAGGGATGCAGACCGATACGCTCGCCCACCAACCAAGGGGTAATCAACATGCCTTCCAGCAATTGTCCTGCGCCAAACACCGCCCACACCCACGCAATGTCACTCACCGCGCTGAACTGCATGACCGCTGCCAAGCTGGCCAACAACACGCCTAAAATCATGCCAAGGTAAGGTACGAACACCAGTAAGCCTGCCACGATGCCGATGGGCAGCGCGAACTCCAGTCCCACCAGCCACAGCGCCAGCACATAAAAAAAACTCATCAGCAACATCACTGAAATTTGTCCGCGCAAAAATTCGGCCAACACACCATCTACTTCACCCGCAATCTCCATCACCTTGTTGTGCCAGTGACGCGGAATCAGCTGATTGACCTGTGCCAGCAAACTATCCCAGTCGCGTAACAAATAAAACATCACCACGGGAATGAGCAGCAAATTAACCAACACACCCACCAACATGCCACCACTGTCACCCAGCCACGGTAATACTTTAGCGGCCACGCCACCCGCGCTCTGCCAGTGTTTCGCCAACATGTCTTTGAGCACTTGCGTATCCCATTCCAGTTGAATGCCAAACCATTGCTGTATTTGCGGCAACACCCGTACGCGCGCTAACTCCAACCATTCCGGCACACGCACCATCAACAAACTAATTTCCGTTTGCAGCAAAGGCAACATAATGAGGAGTAGCCCCACAAAAGCCAGTAGCAAACCAAACATCACTAACACCACCGCCCCCGTACGCGGCACTTTCCAAGCGCGCAGGCGCAGCACCATGGGATTACAGATGTAAGCCAATATCGCCGCTGCCACAAAAGGCGCGAGGATGGGAGAGAGTAGGTATAGCAAGCCGCCGATCACAGCGGCCACTAACAGCCATTGAACAGCGGAAGAGCGAGAGAGAGTCATTTCGGGTAAAATCCGCGCCTGAAAAATGTGCGGCACTTTATCCCGAAGAAAGCGAGAATTCAACTTGAGTACACCTTCCCATAGCCTTTCCTACCGCGACGCGGGCGTTGACATGGACGCAGGCGATCAACTGGTCGAAAACATTAAACCGTTTGCCAAGCGCACCATGCGTCCCGAAGTGCTGTCTGGCATTGGCGGTTTTGGTGGTCTGGTCGAAATTTCCAAAAAATTCAAAGAGCCTGTTTTAGTCTCGGGCACCGATGGCGTGGGCACTAAACTCAAGCTGGCTTTTGAGCTGAATCGCCACGACACCGTGGGCATCGACTTGGTCGCCATGAGCGTGAACGATATTTTGGTGCAAGGGGCTGAACCCCTGTTCTTCCTCGATTACTTCGCTTGCGGCAAGTTGGATGTGCCTGCCGCGACGGAAGTGATTAAAGGCATTGCCTATGGTTGCGAACAATCCGGCTGCGCGCTCATTGGCGGTGAGACCGCCGAAATGCCCGGCATGTATCCCGTGGGCGAATACGACCTTGCCGGCTTTGCCGTTGGCGTGGTGGATAAAGCCAACATCATCACGGGCGAACACATCAAGGCGGGTGACGTGGTGCTGGGCTTGGCCTCTAACGGCGCGCACTCCAACGGCTATTCGCTGGTACGCAAAATCATCGAGCGCAGCCAGCCTGACCTCAACGCCCCCTTCGATGGCGAACGTTCACTGGCCGACTGCATCATGGCGCCCACCCGTTTGTATGTGAAACCACTGTTGTCGCTCATGCAAAAAATGACCATCAAAGGCATGGCGCACATCACCGGCGGCGGCATTACCGAAAACGTACCGCGCGTACTGCCTACCAATGTGGTGGCGGCGATTGACAGCACAACTTGGCAAATGCCCAAGCTGTTCCACTGGTTGCGCGAAGGCGGCAACGTTGAAGCGCAAGAAATGTTCCGCACCTTCAATTGCGGCATTGGCATGGTGGTCGTGGTCGCAGCGCAAGATGCCGACACGGCGATACAACATCTGCAAGCCGCAGGTGAAAAAGTGTCACGCATCGGTGTCATTCGGGCGCGCAACGGCGATGAGCATCAAACGCAAGTTCGTTAAGCATCGTGAAAAAAATCGTCATTCTCATCTCGGGTCGCGGTAGCAATATGCGCTCGTTGCTGGAGGCAAAGTTGCCTTGCACCATTGCAGCGGTGATTAGCAACAAAGCCGATGCGGGCGGACTGGAGATTGCGCAACAACACGGTGTGAAAACGGCGGTGGTGTCGCACAAAGATTTTTCCAGCCGCGAAGATTTTGATGCCGCACTTGCTAAAGAGATTGACCGTCATCAACCTGATTTAGTCGTGCTGGCGGGCTTTATGCGCATCCTTACAGCGGGCTTTGTAAATCATTACGGAGGACGGCTTATCAACATTCATCCTTCATTGCTGCCCGCTTACACGGGGGTGAACACACATGAACGCGCGCTAGCTGATGGCGTAAGAATTCACGGTTGCACAGTGCATTTCGTGACCGCAGAATTGGACCACGGGCCGATTATTGTGCAGGCCGCTGTATCTGTGTTGCCGAGCGACACCGTGCAAAGTTTATCCGCTCGCGTGTTGCAGCAAGAGCATCATATTTTTCCGCAAGCCATTCGTTGGCTGTGTTCCAAAAAGTTGTGGCTGGAAAAAGATGGGCGTGTAGCGGGGCTGCACACCTCACCTATTGCGACTCCACTCATCTCACCTGCACTGGATTAATCTATGCGCGCTCGCCTTGCTCTCGTATTGTTGTTCGCTAGTGCGCCTGCTTGGGCGGATGTGCCGCATCGTATCGAAGCCAAATACGACATCTTGGTGAAGGGCATCAAAATGGCCGAGGTGCGCGAAGTGTTTGTGCGCGAAGACAATCAATATCACATTGAAGCGGTGACCAAGCCTGTGGGCTTGCTGGCTTTATTCAAACCGGAAACTATTGTAGTCACCAGCGAAGGCGACATTGGTGAAAATGGTTTGCGTCCTACCAAGTTCACGCATAAACGTGCGCATGACAGTAAGATGAATAACAGCGCCGAATTCGATTGGGCACAGCACGAAATTACGCACCGTGATGCGGCGGGCATTCGCACCATTAAATTAAACGCTGGCACACAAGATCGCTTAAGCATGATGTATCAATTCGTCGTCGCACCGCCACGTGGAAAATTGGAAATGAAATTTGAGATGAGCAATGGTAGCCAACTCGAATCTTTGCATTACCAAATTAAGCCAGAACAAAGTGTCACCACACCGTTTGGAAAAATGCGCAGCTACAGCTTGTCTTCCTTGCCACTCAACATTCCTAAAAAATCTGAAATGTGGGTGGCCATTGATCACAGTTTTGTCCCCTGCAAAGTGACGCTTACCGAAGATGGTGGCCCCGCCATCGTGCAGGCACTGACCAAACTCACCATTGTTCCGTGATTGTCTCGCTGTCCACGCCCAAGCAACGTATCGTTGCCGCGATTGCTACCTCTCTCATCATTCATGTGCTGCTGCTATGGCTGCCACGTGTCGAGTTACCTTCACTTAAGCCAGAGCTACCGCCGTTAATGGCACAACTACAGGCGGTGGAACGCGCGCCTAAGTTGCCTAAACCTAAAGCTGCACGCAAGAAAAAAACTACTACTCCGCCAGTCGCCGCACCCGCCACACCGGTTACCCCCGTGCCTGATGCGCCTGAAATTGTCGCCGCCAGTGAGGTGGTGGCAAGTGAGCCACTCGCGGAGGTTGCTAGCGCCGTCGATTCGGCCAGCAGTGTGGAGGCAGCCTCCGTCACCGCAGCCGCCTCGCCACTACGCCCGCCATTACCTAAACATGCGCAGCTTAAATTTGAAGTGCGTCTGGGAAGTGATGGCATTGTCGTGGGTGAAACACGCCACACACTGGATTTTGACGAAGACAAATATGTACTCATCTCCACCACCAAAACGATTGGCTTGGCGCGCTTGGTGAAAGCGTTCAACTTAAATCAAACCAGTTATGGCGTGTCAGATGGACAGCTTCTTTTTCCACGAAAATTTACGGAAGAAAAAATCGACGACAGCAAAAAAGAATTTCACAGCGCCACGTTTAATCAAGCCACGCAAATGCTGGAGTTTGACAATGCGCCTGCCGTCGCTTTAGCACCCAATGTGCAAGACATGTTGAGCATCCTCTACCAATTTCCACCCTTGCCTGCCGCCGGAGATGTGCTGGCGGTGGCGGTTACCAACGGCCGTAATTTGGAGCGCTTTAATTTTGAAATCACCACCGACGAAATACTGATTACCCGCATGGGCAAGCTACACACGGTACACTTCCGCAAACTGCAAGCGCCTGGTAAAGAAGGTCTCGAAATTTGGTTTGCGCAGGAATACCGTCTGCTCCCCGTTAAAGTGCGCCACATTGAAGCTAGCGGAAAAATTGGCGGCGAAGCCATCATCATCGAGATTCGCGTCTCGGATAAATAAGTCCTCTACAGAAAGTCACCCATGCTACTCACCGAATATCGTCTCGACCTCACCATCCAAGCCGTGCGCGCCGCGCTCAAAATGGAACACCCCGCTGATGCGGTACTGCGCCACTTCTTTCAACAAGAGCGCATCGGCTCTAACGAGCGCTCACTGGTTGCCGAAACTTTATTTGGTGCGTTACGCCATCGCCTGTTCTTGGAACACGCCTGCACACTGGAAGAAAAAGGCTTGGCTTCTGCGCGCCGTATCACACTCGCGTATTGGGTGAAGTTCGGCGGCTACAACCTGCGCGAACTGAAGCCGCTGCTCAAAGTAAAAGAAGAAGAATGGCTAGGCATGGTGAAGAGTATCGAGATGGATAAATTGCCGCTGTCTATCCAAGCCGAATTGCCCGATTGGATTGTGGAAAAATTACGCGCGCAGCACAGCGATGCAGAGATTCTAGAAATAGGCCGCTCGATGCAACAAGTCGCGCCGTTGGATTTGCGTGTGAACACCTTGCTCGCGGGGCGCGATGAAGTGCTGCAAGCCTTGCAATCAGAAGGCATGGACGCACACCCCACACCTTATTCACCGATGGGTATCCGCCTCAAATACAAACCCGCGCTGAATAAACACGCACTGTTTCTCACCGGTAAATTTGAAGTGCAAGACGAAGGCAGTCAACTGCTTGGACTCATGTTGTCGCCCAAGCGCAATGACATGGTGGTGGACTTTTGCGCGGGTGCCGGCGGCAAGACCTTGATGCTGGGCGCGATGATGAATTCGCAAGGCCGCTTGTACGCGTGGGACATCTCGGAAAAACGCCTCACTAATTTGAAGCCCCGTTTGAAACGCTCTGGCTTAAGCAACGTGCAACCGCAACTCATTGCGCACGAAAATGATGCCAAGGTAAAACGCCTCGCGGGGAAAATTGATCGTGTGCTGGTAGATGCACCATGCAGTGGCCTAGGCACCTTGCGCCGTAATCCTGATTTGAAATATCGCCAATCGGAACAGAGCGTGGCCGAGCTGAATGTAAAACAAACCGCTATCTTGGCTTCTGCCGCGCGCCTACTCAAAAAGGGCGGACGACTGGTGTATGCGACCTGTAGTTTGCTGCATGAAGAAAACCAAGGCATCGTTGCCAGTTTCCTTGCTGCCCATCCTGATTTTGTATTGATTCCCGCAGGTGAAGTGTTGAAGCAACATCACATCGACATGCCTATGGGCGACTACTTGCAACTCACCCCGCAACAGCACAACACCGATGGTTTCTTTGCGGCGGTGATGGAGCGTCAATAAACCGCCATATTAAAACGCGATGTGGCGATAAACCACTTGCACCACCACCAGCTCTTCTACGCCATCGGGTAGCGGCAACTTCACGGTGTCATCCTCGCGTGCTTTGAGCAGCACACGTGCCAAGGGTGACACCCAACTGATGTGCCCCTTGCTGGCATTCGCTTCGTCGATGCCGACGATGCTGTAGGTACGCTCCACCCCATCACCGTGGCACACCGTTACCGTTGCGCCGAAGAACACTTGGTCGCAGTCACCGCGTTGCGCGGGGTCGAGCACGAGTGAATTCTCCATGCGCTTGGCGAGAAAACGCAGACGTCGATCAATCTCGCGCAGGCGTTTTTTGCCATAAATGTAATCGCCGTTCTCCGAGCGATCACCATTACCCGCCGCCCACGACACCGTCTGCACCAAGGATGGACGCTCCACATCGAGCAAATGCATGTACTCCTCTTTCAAAAGACGGTAACCATGCGGTGTCATGTAATTTTTCGTACCTAACGGCAAGGCGGGTAACGACGGTGAGTCCTCATCGTCGTCATCGTTATCGGTCTCGCGGGTGAAGGCTTTGCTCATGGTTGCTCAAAATTAAGAAAGGTCGCCAAGTTGGCGACCTTTCGGGTGTTACAAATGATACGAGCTAACATCAAAAAGGAATGTCGTCGTCGAAGTTATCAAAGTTACCCTTGGCTGCGGGCGCAGCGGCAGGTCGCGCTGCGGGAGCGCTGCGTGCTGGGGCAGCAGAAGATTGGCCTTGATTCTCCACCACTTCAAAACTACCGCCACCACTCGATTTTCCGCCGAGCATTTGCATTTCGTTCACCACAATTTCGGTGATGTATTTTTCTGCGCCCGCTTTGTCGGTGTATTTGCGCGATTGAATGCGACCTTCAATATAAACCTGTGAGCCTTTTTTCAAATACTCACCCGCCACTTCGGCGAGGCGACGATAAAAAACTAAATTGTGCCATTCGGTCTTTTCTTGCTTCTCGCCGTTTTTATCTTTGTAGTTTTCAGACGTGGCGATGGACACATTGGTGACTGCTTCACCGTTGGTCATAAAACGGGTTTCAGGGTCTTTACCCAAACGTCCCACGAGGATTGCTTTATTAACTGACATACTTTTCTCCCTAAAATTATTTCTCAGGCGCTCAACACGGCCTCCCTCACCCCAGCCCTCTCCCACGGGGAGAGGGGATTAAAGCTCTTCTCCCTGTGGGAGAAGGAGTGGGATGAGGATGCTTTCTATTGAGGCTCACCACACACTGATTGAACCAACACTGCCTAGCTTTTATTTTCCACGCCAACGAGTGCGCTCACCGCCGCTTCGTCGAACCCGCTCATCTCTACTTTGAGACAAGCAATGTGTTCGCTGGCAATCACTAACACTTCCTGCACACCTTGTAATTGTGCCAGAGAGTGGCGCAATTTGTCCGCCGCATCTTCGCTGATGGTGGACAGGCTATACATCTTGGTCATCAATGGTTTGGGGGGATGCATACTGGAGGCGACGAACAGCCACAGCATCAACATCACCACCGCAAAAATAAGCACGGCGTTTCCGCCATAAATCTGCATCAACAGCCCGCCCATGGCTGAACCAAAGAACGCGCCCAAAAACTGCACGCTGCTGAACACGCCCATTGCCGTGCCCTTGGCATCCAGCGGCGCAATTTTGCTAACAATCGAAGGTTGCGTGGCTTCCAACACGTTAAACGCGGTGAAGAACACCAACAGTGAAAGTGCTACGCCCCACACGCTGTGTTGAAAAAATAAAATGCCCAGTTGCGCCAGCGCCGCCACACCGATAGAAAGCATAAATATCAGCTTCATCTTGTTTTGTTTTTCAGCGATGAGAATCGGCGGCACCATCAGCCCAAACGCGATGAGCATCACGGGCAGATACACCTGCCATTGATGCGTAATATCCAGCCCGTCCGCACGCAAAATAAACGGCACTTGCATAAACACCGACATCAAAATTGCGTGCAAGGTGAACACGCCAAAGTCCATACGCAGCAGGTCTTTGTTGCGCAACACTTCGCCTAATTTGCTAGTGCTGGCTTGCGTGGTGGAATGAAATCGCTTGATAACCGGATTGGGGATGTACCACAGCACCATCGCAATCGAGGCGAAAGCCAGCACACCCGTCAACGCAAAGATGCCCGACATCCCAATGAGTTGATACAGGATGGGCGACAGCACCATCGAAATCGAAAACGTAATGCCGATGGTGATGCCTATAAACGCCATCGCCTTGGTGCGCTGCTCTTCCCGTGTAAGGTCGGCAGTCAAGGCCATCACCGCCGCGTTAATCGCCCCCGCGCCTTGAATCACCCGCCCTGCAATAATCCAATAAATATCATCCGCTGAAGCCGCAATAAAACTACCCGCCGCGAACAACAACAGCCCCGCAATGATGATGGGCTTGCGTCCGTAATGGTCTGACAACCAGCCCGCAGGAATCTGCAAAATCGCCTGCGTCAGCCCATACGCACCCAGCGCAATCCCAATCAACAACGGGCTAGGGCCGCCTGGCAACTCCTCGGCATACAGCGCAAAAATCGGCAGAATAATGAACAAGCCCAACATACGCAGGCCATAAATACTCGCCAAGCCAATGCTGGCGCGGCGTTCAAAAGGAGTCATTGCGGAATTTGAAGCAGACATGAAACGGAACGTAGATTTTTATAAGGCGCGCATCTTAACAGGTCGGACGCTTTATCGGACACAGACAGACCCCTTTGTAGTTTGTTTAACCCTAGCTAAATTAGCGCTAAAGCTGTTTGGGAAAGCCTCTTTTTTCGCGTATATTGCCAAGTCGTTTTTCACTCTCATTTCCCAGCATGGAATACATCAAAATTCGCGGTGCGCGCACCCATAACCTCAAAAATATCAGTCTCGATTTGCCGCGCAATCAGTTGGTGGTGATTACGGGGTTATCGGGTTCGGGCAAGTCCTCACTCGCGTTTGATACGCTGTATGCCGAGGGGCAGCGACGCTATGTGGAGTCGCTTTCAGCCTATGCGCGCCAGTTCTTGCAGTTGATGGAGAAGCCGGACGTGGACCTCATTGAAGGTCTTTCCCCTGCCATCGCTATCGAGCAAAAAGCCACTTCGCACAATCCGCGCTCTACGGTTGGTACCGTCACCGAAATTCACGATTATTTGCGTCTGTTGTTTGCACGGGCGGGTGATCCTTATTGCCCTGAACATGACATTGTGTTGCAGGCGCAGTCGGTGGGGCAGATGGTGGATCATGTGCTGGCATTGCCTGCCGATACGAAGGTGATGATTCTTTCGCCAGTAGTGGTGGAGCGTAAAGGTGAGCAGGAAGATTTGTTCGACGAGTTGCGGGCGCAGGGTTTTGTGCGACTGCGCGTGAACGGCAAGATTTGCGAGATGGATGCGCTGCCCAAGCTGGCGAAGAATTCAAAGCACACCATTGAGATCGTGGTGGATAGATTGAAGGTGTCGCCAGACATCAAACAACGCTTGGCGGAATCGTTCGAGACGGCGTTGCGCCATGCCGATGGGCGTGCGCTGGCGGTGGAGATGGATACGGGAAAAGAGCACTTATTCTCGGCCAAGTTCGCCTGCCCTATCTGTAACTATTCGCTGCAAGAGTTGGAGCCGCGCCTATTCTCGTTCAACAGCCCGATGGGGGCGTGTCCGAAGTGTGATGGCTTGGGGGTCATCTCTTTCTTCGACCCCGCACGCATTGTCGTGTTTCCTTCTTTGTCTTTAAGCGCAGGGGCGATTAAGGGCTGGGATAAGCGCAATCAGTTTTATTTCCAAATGTTGGATAGCCTGGCAAAGCATTACGACTTCGACTTGGAGCAATCTTTCGAGAGTCTCTCCGAAAAAATTCAGCAGGTAGTGTTGTACGGCAGTGGGCGCGAAGAGATTGCTTTCCAATATCTAAACGAGCGCGGCAAAAAGATGATGCGCGAACATGCCTTCGAGGGCATTGTGAACAATCTGGAGCGGCGCTACAAAGAGACCGATTCGCCCACCGTGCGCGAGGAGCTGTCCAAGTATTTTAACAGTTGCTCGTGCACCGAATGCAAAGGCACACGCCTGCGTGAGGAAGCCCGCCATGTGCGCGTGGCTGACCGCGCCATTTTTGAATTGAGTGCGCTGCCGCTGAAGCAGGCGCTAACTTTCTTCCAAAGCGTGACCTTGCCAGGTAACAAGCAGGCTATCGCCGAAAAGATTGTGCAAGAGATTGCTAACCGCCTCACCTTCCTTAACAACGTGGGATTGGAATATCTGTCGCTGGATCGCTCCGCCGAAACCCTGTCGGGCGGTGAAGCACAGCGCATTCGCTTGGCTTCGCAGATTGGCTCGGGCTTAACAGGCGTGATGTATGTGTTGGACGAACCTTCCATCGGCTTGCATCAACGCGACAACGACCGCTTGTTGGATACGCTGAAACGTCTGCGCGACATGGGCAACAGCGTCATCGTGGTGGAGCATGATGAGGATGCGATTCTGTCGGCGGATTACGTGGTGGATATGGGACCCGGCGCGGGCGAGCACGGCGGTGTTGTGATTGCACAAGGTACGCCGCAAGAAGTGATCGCTAACCCGCAATCCATCACCGGCGATTATTTATCGGGACGGCGCAGCATTGCCGCACCGCAGTCGTATCACCTGCCTGACAAAGAACGCTCGCTAAAAATTATCGGTGCCAGCGGCAACAATCTAAAAGACGTGACGCTCGACCTGCCCATCGGCTTGCTCACTTGTATCGCGGGGGTGTCGGGTTCGGGAAAATCTACCCTCATCAACGACACCTTGTACAACGCAGTAGCCAAACATCTGTACGGCAGCCATGCCGAGCCCGCACCGTATCGCGAGATTCAAGGTTTGGAGCATTTCGACAAGGTCATCAGCGTCGATCAATCTCCGATTGGGCGCACCCCACGCTCCAATCCCGCGACCTATACGGGACTGTTCACCCCCATACGCGACTTGTTCTCTGGTGTACCCACCGCACGCGAGCGCGGCTATGGGCCAGGGCGATTTTCGTTCAACGTAAAAGGCGGGCGTTGTGAATCGTGCCAAGGTGATGGGGTAATCAAAGTGGAGATGCACTTTTTACCCGATGTGTATGTGCCATGCGACGTGTGCCACGGCCATCGCTACAACCGCGAGACGCTGGAAGTGCAGTACAAGGGCAAGAACATCCATCAAGTGTTAGATATGACGGTGGAACAGGCGCACGAATTTTTCAAAGCCGTGCCCTTACTCGCACGCAAGTTGCGAACCTTGCTCGATGTGGGGCTGGGTTACATCACGCTGGGACAAAGTGCCACCACGCTTTCAGGCGGTGAAGCGCAACGCGTGAAGCTGTCGCTAGAGCTGTCCAAACGCGACACCGGACGCACGCTGTACATCCTCGATGAGCCCACCACGGGATTACATTTCCACGACATTGATATGCTGCTCAAAGTCATCCACACCCTGCGCGACCAAGGCAACACACTGGTCGTCATCGAGCACAATTTGGATGTCATCAAGACGGCAGATTGGGTGATTGACCTAGGCCCCGAAGGCGGCGCAGGCGGTGGATACATCGTGGCACAAGGCTCGCCTAAAGAAGTTGCAGCGAACCAAGGCAGCGTGACAGGACCGTATTTGAAGAAGCTGCTGAAGTGATCTACCACTCCCGCACGCGCGGGAGTGGTAGATAGAAACAACAAAGCCAGGATAAACCTGGCCTTGTTTTTTGTTGCTTAAGCTTTAAGACGATTACTCGCCAGCGACTTCTACAACTTGTGCATCAGCTGGACGATCGAGCAGTTCAACCAATGCCATTGGTGCATTGTCGCCCTTGCGGAAACCGAACTTGAGGATACGAGAGTAACCGCCGTTGCGTGCTGCGTAGCGTGGGCCGAGCTCATCGAATAATTTGCATACGATTTCACGGTCACGTAGGCGAGCAAACGCCAAACGACGATTTGCCAAGCTTGGGTTTTTACCCAGAGTCAGGATAGGTTCTGCGACGCGGCGCAGTTCTTTAGCCTTTGGCAAAGTGGTTTTGATGACTTCGTGACGCAGCAGCGAAACAGTCATGTTGCGCAACATCGCCAAACGGTGGCTACTGGTGCGGTTAAGTTTTCTAAGTCCTAAACGGTGACGCATGATTTTCCTATCTTGCTATCTAACTTGGCATCCGCCAAGCAGGCTTTAATTCTCAGTCGCAGCGGCCCAATTATCCAGCTTCATGCCTAATGACAGGTCATGTTCAGCCAATACTCGCTTGATTTCATTCAAAGACTTGCGACCCAAATTAGGCGTACGCAATAAATCTGCTTCGGTGTACTGAATCAAATCGCCGATGTAATGGATGCTTTGCGCTTTCAAGCAGTTGGATGAACGAGGAGTCAACTCCAAATCATCTACTGGACGCAACAGCATAGGATCAACTTTGGGTGCCAACGGCTTCTCAACGGGAGCAGGTGTGCCTTCCAATGCGGCGAAGACAGAGAACTGTTCAACCAAGATACGTGCCGCGTAACGAATCGACTCTTCCGGGTCAATCGCGCTATTGGTTTCGATATCAATGATGAGCTTGTCCAGGTCAGTACGTTGTTCAACGCGCGCACTTTCAACAGCATAGCTCACGCGAGAAATCGGGCTGAATGAAGCATCCAAAGCAATATGTCCTACTGGACGTGTAGCACCAGGTTGCAAACGCGAGATAGCGGAAACATAACCACGACCTTGCTCAACCTTGATTTCCATGTCCAGCTTGCCGCCTGCGGTGAGGTGAGCAATCACGTGAGTGGGATTAATCACTTCAGTGTCTGCACCTACTTCGATGTCAGCTGCCGTCACTACACCTGCGCCTGATTTTTTCAAATGCAAAGTCGCTTCTGGTGCGCCGTGCAATTTCAATACCAAACCCTTAAGGTTCAGCAAGATTTCGACCACGTCTTCTTGCACGCCATCAATAGAAGAGTACTCATGCAACACACCTGCAATTTTAACTTCGGTTACAGCGTAACCTGGCATTGAAGACAGCAGAATGCGACGCAGTGCGTTACCGAGTGTGTGTCCATAACCACGCTCAAACGGCTCCATCACAACCTTGGCTTGAGTCGCCGAGATGCGCTGAACGTCGATGATACGAGGCTTCAACAGATTATTGTTAGACATATATCCGACTCCGCGTTAATTACTTGGAATACAACTCGACGACGAGATGCTCGTTAATCGTTGCTGGCAATTCAGAACGTTGAGGAACCGCTTTGAACGTTCCTTTGAATGCCTTCGCATCCATGTCCAACCATTCTGGGAATCCGCGTTGTTCTGCCGCTGCCAGAGATGCTTTCAATCGCAATTGCGATTTAGCAGTCTCGACTACTTCGACCACATCGCCTGGTTTAACGGTGTACGACGGAATATTTACGCGCTTACCATTCACCAAGATGCCATTGTGACGCACGGTTTGACGCGCTTCTGCACGTGAGCCGCCGAAACCCATACGATAGGACACATTGTCCAAACGCGATTCCAAAATTTGCAACAAGCTTTCGCCTGTAATGCCACGCGCTTTTTCAGCACGTTTGTAGGTCAAACGGAATTGACCTTCCAGCACGCCATAGATACGACGCAGTTTTTGCTTTTCACGCAACTGACCACCGTATTCCGATTGACGGGAATTTTTCTTTTGACCGTGTTGGCCAGGCGCATAAGCGCGGCGTTCAACAGCACATTTATCCGTAAAGCATTTTTCTGCTTTGAGGAACAGTTTTTCGCCCTCACGGCGGCACTTACGGCACTTTGCATCAA
>JAGVFD010000099.1 GCA_020057805.1 Sideroxydans sp.
ACAAACGTTGGCCGCCAACATACATTCTTCAATCAACTTATGAGCATCGTTACGCACTACTGGAATAATTTTTTCAATCTTGCCATTCTCATTGAAAATCATCTGCGTTTCGACAGTCTCAAAGTCAATCGCACCGCGTTTAGCGCGGGCTTGCAGTAGGACTTGGAACAGCTTGTACAGATTGTTGATATGCGGCAACACCGCTGCATATTCACGCGCATTCTCACCTTGTGGATTGGCAATCATGTCGGCGACCTTGGTGTAAGTCAGACGGGCTTGCGAATGCATCACGGAGGGGTAGAAGCGATGTTTTTGAATTTCACCTTGCGCACTAATCTGCATGTCACACACCATGCACAAGCGCTCAACATGCGGGTTAAGCGAACACAGTCCGTTCGATAATTCTTCCGGCAACATAGGAATCACACGACGCGGGAAATACACCGAGTTGCCACGATTGATGGCTTCTTTATCAAGCGCATCACCCGATTTCACATAGGCGCTCACGTCAGCAATCGCCACCACCAAACGAAAACCATGCGCATTCGGCTCGCAATACACCGCATCGTCAAAGTCACGCGCCGTTTCGCCATCAATCGTCACCAAGGGCAACGCCACTACGCTTTCGCGCCCTGCATAATCTGCTGCTTTCACCTCAGGTGAAAAAGATTCCGCCTGATGTTTGACATCATGCGGAAACTCATTCGGCAAGTCGTGTTTACGCAAGGCAATCTCAATTTCCATACCTGGATCGGCATAGTTACCCAGCACCTCAACGATACGACCAATGGGTTGTGCGTGTTTTGAAGGCTGCTGCATGATTTCCAGAATCACCACCTGCCCTACTTGCGCCGTGCCATGTTCACCCGCCGCCACCAAGATATCTTGGCTAATGCGGCGATTCTCCGCGACCACAAACTTGATGCCATGCTCTTCATAAATACGTCCGACCACGCGCGTATTGCCGTGGGCTAATACCTCAACGATATTCGCTTCACGACGTCCGCGTTTATCTTCACCGCCTACGCGCGCCATCACCGTGTCGCCGTGCAAGGCTTTGTGCATTTCCTTTGCACTCAATACCAAATCCGCGCTGCCATCTTCTGGGATGAGGAAACCAAACCCGTCTGGATGGCCTTGCACTTTGCCTTTAATCAAGTCGAGCTTATCCATGACGCAGATAGCGCGTTTGCGATTGCGCATAATCTGACCATCTCGCTCCATCGCGCGCAAACGCCGCGTAAATAATTCTTCCTCGTCTAATTCAATATGCAAATAGGCACACAAATCTTCTTGCTCAACCGGCACACCCTTCTCTGCCAATACCTGCAAAATATATTCGCGGCTAGGGAGAGGTTGTTCGTATTGTTCGCGTTCACGTTCCAAGAAGGGGTCGAGTTCGCGGATGGTTTTTTTCTTTTTCGTCATTGACACAAAATCCTATAGCAATTAAAGTGCGCACCCTTAAGAAAGCCCAGATGGCGGAATTGGTAGACGCGCACGGTTCAGGTCCGTGTGCCGCAAGGTGTGGAGGTTCGAGTCCTCTTCTGGGCACCAAATCTTTGATGGCTCGCGCAAGCGGGCCATTTTCTTTTTGTGTCCTGAAAGCCTAAATCCACGCCCTGCTTTTCATTTACCAAACAAAAACACGCATCTATATTTAGATGCGTGCTCGGTGTTTCTTTTTGATTCATCAAACCTTGAACGGGTGACGTAACACGATGGTTTCGTCACGATCCGGCCCAGTAGAAACCATATCCACGGGAACTTCACAAATTTCAGCAATGCGTTTCAAATAATTCTGCGCTTCAACGGGCAGCTTATCGAATTCTTTTACACCCACTGTTGTGCCACTCCAACCGGGCATATCTTCATACACAGGCTCGCATCCCACCAAGGACTCTGCACCCACGGGAAGAATGTCGCTGAACTGTCCATCAATGTTGTAGCCCACGCCGATGCGCACGATTTCCATACCATCCATCACATCCAACTTGGTGACACACAAACCGGAAACCCCGTTAATTTGAATGGAGCGTTTGAGCGCTGCTGCATCAAACCAACCACAACGACGGGCACGTCCTGTGGTTGAACCAAACTCATGCCCCTTTTCAGCCAACATTTTCCCGATAGGATCTTGCTTGGTTTCTGCGTCATACAACTCGGTAGGGAATGGGCCGGAACCAACACGGGTGGTGTAAGCCTTGGTGATACCCAGCACGTAATGCAGCATTTGTGGCCCCACTCCTGCGCCAGCACAGGCCGCACCCGAGATGCAATTGCTCGATGTCACAAAGGGATAAGTACCGTGATCAATGTCTAGTAACGTACCTTGCGCACCTTCAAACAATAGGTTTTGGCCTGCTTTGTTGGCTTCGTACAAGGCACGCGGCACATCCAATACCAAGGGCTTGATACGCTCTGCCAGCGCCAGCGTGTCGTCCAATGTTTTCTGGAAATCCACGATGGGTGCGTTGAAATAATTTTTCAACACGAAGTTATGGTAGTCCAACACTTCGCCCAACTTGGCGGCAAAACGTTTGCGATGGAAAAGGTCTTGCAAGCGAATGGCGCGACGTGCAACTTTATCTTCATACGCCGGCCCGATACCGCGTCCGGTGGTGCCGATCTTTGCCGCACCTTTTGCAATCTCGCGCGCTTTATCAATAGCTTCGTGATATGGCAAGATGATTGGGCACGCCTCAGAAATACGCAGACGTTCATACACCTGCACGCCTGCTTCCGCCAATTTGTCCATTTCTTTAAGCAATGCAGCGGGTGAAACGACCACACCATTACCGATATAACACATCACGTTTTCACGCAGGATGCCAGAAGGGATGAGATGTAAAACCGTTTTCTCACCACCAATCACCAAGGTATGTCCAGCGTTGTGTCCGCCTTGAAAGCGCACCACTCCTTGGGCGTTGTCGGTCAACCAATCAACAACTTTACCTTTGCCTTCATCACCCCACTGCGTACCGATAACGACTACATTCCTAGACATGTTAGTTCCTAATTTCAGCGTTAATATTCGTCTTAACCACAATCCATTTCCCATCTTGAAGCACTAAATTGCGGTCACAATTTAATTCATGTTCATGCTCGGATTGGCCTAATAAATCCACAACGACCGCTTCACCTTGGACACGTAAATCCGCAATCACTTGCACCAAAGCAGCATCCTGTAAGTGCGGTGCGCGAATAGATTTTGGCTGACTCTGCTTGGCAAGCAGGCCATGCAATTGGCGTAAGTCCATACTGAATCCCGTCGCAGGACGCGCACGGCCAAAGCTCTTGCCTACATCATCATAGCGACCGCCCAAAGCGATTGCATCGTGGCTCCCAGCATGATACGCCGCGAACACCATGCCGCTGTGATAGTGGTAACCACGCAATTCAGCTAAATCTATACCGATATCAGCTGCCAAAGGCTTCAAGTGTTTAGCCGCCAGCTCCAACTCATCTAACGCGGCAATAATTTCTTGCGTCTTGGGCAAAATTGCACGCGCGCGTGCTATGACTTCAACTCCACCCGACAACTGCGCCAAAGCTAAGATAGGTGCGCGAACTTCGGCGGGTAATTCAGCCGCCAGCGTATTCAAGGTTGGCACATCCTTGTGTTGTAAGGCGCTGAACAAAGCCTTCTCCAAACCTTCGCTAATCTGTGCAATATGCATTAGCGCAGAAAATACACCCACGTGCCCCAAGTCGAGATGAACTTGCTTCACGCCTAACAAGGCCAATGCTTGCAACATCAACTGTTGCACTTCTAAATCACTTTCGATGCCTGCATGTCCATACAACTCCGCGCCAATTTGCAAAGGCTCGCGTGTGCGCATCACCCCCGACGGCTGGGTATGCACCACACTCCCGGCGTAACACAGACGTGCTACGCCTTGCCTATTAAGAAGGTGCGCATCAATGCGTGCCACTTGCGGCGTGGTATCCGCGCGCAATGCCAACGTTCGACCACTTAATTGATCGACCAGTTTGAAAGTGCGCAAATCCATATCTGCACTATCATTGATGAGCAATGACTCTGCATACTCAAGTAAGGGAGGCACAACTAATTGATAACCAGACACGCGCAACAACTCCAACACATCGCGTCGCATAGATTCAATACGCCACGCCTCATCAGGCAGCATGTCTTGGATATATTCAGGTAACAACCAATTCATTATTTAATCCAGTAAATCAGCAACAGCCCGCTCAACATCAACGACAGCCCAATAAAGCGAACTTGTCCATCTTGAAATTCAGCCACTTTGCGTAGTGTTTCACGCCATTCACGCGGAAAGATAAAGGGCATGATTCCTTCCAGCACCAACATCAACCCTAAAGCAACAAACCAGTAATCACTCATCATGCGGATTACTTGCCGCCGCCCTTATTAGAACTTTTCAAATACTTAAAGAAGGAGGAGCTGGGATCTAATACCATCAAGTCGCTTTTGTTTTTGAAGGTCTGCTTATAGGCATCCAGACTACGGTAAAAGGCATAAAACTCGGAGTTACGACCAAATGCTCCCGCATACAAAGCAGACGCTTTAGCATCGCCCTCACCCTTGATTTTTTGCGCATCGCGATAGGCTTGCGCCAGCGTGACCTCCCGCTGACGATCTGCATCGGCGCGAATTTTTTCGCTTTCTGCATTACCTGTAGCGCGCAATTCATTGGCCACACGCTTACGCTCCGCCTCCATGCGGCTATACACCGACTGGCTAATTTCAACAGGGAAATCCACACGTTTCAAACGCACGTCCAACACTTCAACGCCGATTTTACGTGCATCTACGTCAGTTTTTTGCTGAACCACGCGCATCAATTCATCACGCTTGCCAGACACAACATCGTGAATGGTACGCTTACCAAATTCTTCACGTAAAGCAGAATTGACCGTCTGCATCAAGCGCGTTTGCGCACGCGCCTCATCACCGCCCACGCTGATGTAGTACTGCTTGACATCCACAATGCGCCATTTAACAAAGGAATCTACCAGCACGTTTTTCTTTTCAGCGGTAATAAAACGCTCTGGATCTTGCGAATCAAAAGTCAAAATTCGCGAGTCAAAAAAGCGCACATTTTGCACCAATGGAACTTTGAACTTGAGGCCTGGAGTTGTTTCCAAACGCACAACCTCACCCAACTGAAACACAATCGCTGTTTTTCGTTGATCCACAACGAATGCACTCAAGCCCATCAATACCAGCAAAACGACACCAGCCACCAAACCATTTCTAATCATCGGACTCATTATCTTGCCTCCCGATCTCGACTTAAATTACCACCACTCGCACGCGGCGTAGGAATCACCTCATTGGCACCTGCCGTAATAGCTGCCTGCTCGGCCGCCTTCACACCCTGCGCAATTTCTGCAGCTGTCGGCGCCGTGCTTTGAATCAGCTTATCCAAAGGCAAATACAGCAAACTACCATTCCCTGTTTTTTGATCCACCAACACCTTGCTACTGTTAGAGAGAATCTGCTGCATCATGTCGATGTACATACGTTCACGTGTTACACCCGGTGCTTTTTCGTATTCCACCAAAATTTGCTTGAAGCGACTCGCATCACCTTCCGCATTAGCGATCACGCTTTGTTTGTAACCATCCGCTTCTTGCATCAGACGTGCCGCCGCGCCTTTGGCTTTCGGCACTACGTCATTTGCGTAGGCTTGGCCTTCATTTTTCTGGCGTTCTCTATCTTGCCCCGCCTTGACCGCGTCATCAAATGCCGCTTGCACTTGTTCAGGTGGCTGCGCATTTTGCATGGTCACCTTACTCACCACGATACCGGACTTATATTTATCCAAAATATCTTGCATAAGTTTGGTGGTATCGGCAGAAACCTGTTCACGTCCTTCGTACAACACGAAGTCCATTTTGCTGCGGCCCACAACTTCACGAATAGACGTTTCCGCTGCTTGACGGACATTTTCATCCGCCCCTCGGTTGTTGAACAAATACTCACCAGGATCTTTCAAAAAATACTGCACCGCAAACTGAATATCAACGATATTTTCATCGTCCGTCAGCATTAACGATTCTTTCAGCATTTTGTTTTTAACGTTCTCGCGATAGCCCACTTCAATCGTGCGAACTTGGCTTAAGTTCACCACTTCAACCGATTCAATGGGGTACGGAATATGCCAACGAGGTCCCGCATCAGTCACTTCAACTTGCTTGCCGAAACGCAACACAACTCCGCGCTGACTCGCATCGACAATGTAGAAGCCGCTGGCAATCCAAATTAAAGCAACAATCAATGCAATAAGTCCGATGCCGCCCATACCGCTTGGCGAGCCACTCGGTTTATTCCCACCGCCATTACCCGAGCCGCCAAACAGCGACTGGATTTTGGCATTTAATTTACGCATCGCCTCTTCTAAATCAGGCGGGCCACCTGCATTTTTATTACCCCATTGCGGGTCGTTCAATCCCATGATTTTTATACCTTCATAGATTTATTGATTGTTAAGAGGATGCCACTCGGCTACAGGTTTTTCGACTTTAGGAGCATCTCGAAATTGCGCAAGTGCTGCACGCAAATCATCAATTCCATCGCCCGTAATTGCACTTAAATTAATGGACACGATATTACCATATTCATCCCGCTTCACGCCTGGCTCCAAGCCCGCTAAATCAACCTTGTTGTAGATAACGATTTGAGGAATGTTTTGCGCGCCCACCTCTGCTAAAACCTTGTTCACTTCAGCAACTTGATCGTTGCGTTCAGGACTATTCACATCCACCACATGCAGTAGTAAATCCGCCATGGACGTTTCTTCTAAGGTGCTGCGAAACGCCGCAACCAGACCATGTGGCAGATGGCGAATAAAGCCTACGGTGTCCGACAAAATTACTTGCGTCGGTGTTTCGCCTTCTAAGAATATCTTGCGCGCGGTGGTATCTAAAGTGGCAAACAACTGATTCGCCACATACACATTGGCATTGGTCAGGCGGTTAAACAGCGTTGATTTGCCTGCGTTGGTATAACCCACGATCGACACAGACATCACATCAGAACGATTACGTGCTTTACGTTGCAATTCGCGGTGGCGCTTAAGTTGCGCCAAGCGCTCATTCAATAAGTGCATGCACCTATCTAACTTACGTCTATCTAGTTCCAACTGGGTTTCGCCGGGGCCACGTGCGCCCACCGCAAATTTTTGCTGCCCCATATCCATATTCATCCCCACCAAGCGCGTGGAGAGGTATTTGAGCTGCGCTAATTCCACTTGCACTTTGCCTTCGTGACTTTGCGCACGTAAAGCAAAAATATCCAGAATGAGCATGGTGCGGTCAATCACGCGCGTTTGCACTTTAGCCGTCAAATTACGCATCTGCGCAGGCGACAAGTCGTGATTAAAAATAACCAGCGGTGCTTCCAGCTCCTCCACCAACGCCGCAATTTCGTCCACTTTACCGCTACCCGCATAGGTAGACGCATCAGGTCGCTGACGTTTTCCTTCCACGAGCGCAAGCGTTGTTACGCCAGCACTTTCGGCAAGGAGTCGAAGTTCTTCTAGGCTTTCTGCGTAATCCGGTGCGCCAAAATCAAGACTGACCAATATCGCCGTATTCGGCGCAGTCGTTGCTTCAGACATCATTCAGGGTCATAAGGAATAGTGACTGCGCGCGCAGGAACGATGGTGGAAATGGCATGTTTATAAACCATCTGGGTGACCGTGTTCTTGAGGAGTACCACGTATTGGTCGAATGACTCAACTTGGCCTTGCAATTTAATGCCATTGACCAAATAGATAGCGACCTGCACGTGTTCCTTGCGCAAGGCATTCAGGAACGGGTCTTGTAGTTGTTGCCCTTTTATACTCATGGTGTCGGCTCTTGTTGTAGTTGAGACGGCGGCACTTTACTGGAAAAGCACACTTTGCGAAAGCCACGCGCTTTAGATTCTCACTTTACGTTACTTAACCAAGTGAATTTCACCTTAACTTAAAATGTCCACGCTTTCCATTGATAGACTGTTATTCAATCAAGCGGCATTGCATTTTCAACGTCAATTCACTTTTTTATTTGAGGTTTCACTATGTCTAAACTGATTAC